>JBIIHV010000143.1:0-5067 GCA_044235415.1 Ilumatobacteraceae bacterium
TGCACCTCATGGCCGCGCTGCTGCGCCAGCCGGACACGGCGGTGCCGGCCCTGCTCGCGAAGCTCGGCGTCGCGGTGGCCGAGGTCCGCGACCGCGTGGACGCCGAAGCGGGGCGGCTGCCGCGCGCTCAGGGCGGTTCCGAGCCGAGGTTCAGCCGCGATGCGGCGAGGGCGTTCGCCGATGCGGACGCGATCCGCGGCGAGCTTCGCGACGAGTACGTCTCGGTCGAGCACCTCCTGCTCGCGATGGCCGACATGACGGGTGTCTCTCGCGACGAGATGCTCAAGGGCCTGCGCGACGTGCGCGGTTCGCACCGCGTGACGAGCCAGAACCCCGAGGACCAGTTCCAGGCGCTCGAGAAGTACGGACAGGACCTCACGGCGCGCGCACGCGAGGGGAAGATCGACCCGGTGATCGGCCGCGACGACGAGATCCGTCGCGTCATTCAGGTGCTGTCGCGTCGGACGAAGAACAACCCCGTACTCATCGGCGAGCCGGGCGTGGGCAAGACGGCGATCGTGGAGGGACTCGCGCGGCGCATCGCGGCCGGCGACGTCCCCGAGGGGCTGCGCAACAAGCGGCTCATCTCGCTCGACCTCGGCGCGATGCTCGCCGGCGCGAAGTACCGCGGCGAGTTCGAGGAGCGCCTGAAGGCGGTGCTGAAGGAGATCCTCGACTCGCAGGGCGAGGTGGTCACGTTCGTCGACGAGGTGCACACGCTGGTCGGGGCCGGCGGCGCCGAGGGGGCGATGGACGCGGGCAACATGATCAAGCCGCTGCTCGCCCGCGGCGAGCTGCGCATGATCGGCGCCACGACGCTGGACGAGTACCGCACGCACGTCGAGAAGGATCCCGCGCTCGAGCGCCGCTTCCAGCAGGTGTACGTGGGCGAGCCGAGCGTCGAGGACACCATCGCGATCCTCCGCGGGCTCGCGGAGCGCTACGAGGTCCACCACGGCGTGCGCATCCAGGACAGCGCGCTCGTGAGCGCGGCGGTGCTGTCCAACCGCTACCTGACCAACCGGTTCCTCCCGGACAAGGCGATCGACCTCGTCGACGAGGCGGCGAGCCGCCTGCGCATCGAGATCGACTCAATGCCCACCGAGATCGACGTCGTCGAGCGGCGCATCCTGCAGCTCGAGATCGAGCGCGTTGCGCTCGAGAAGGAGAGCGACGCCGCGTCGGGGCAGCGCCTCGAGGCGCTGAACGACGAGCTCGGCGAGCTGCGCGGGCGCTCCGCGCAGATGAAGGAACACTGGGAGTCCGAGCGGCAGGCGATCGGCGCGATCCGCTCGCTCAAGGAGGAGCTCGAGTCCCTGCGCGCGCAGGTGGAGCGCGAGTCCGACCTCGAGAAGGCGGCGGAGATCCGCTACGGGCGCATTCCCGAGGTCGAGCGGCGGATCGTGGTCGCGACCGAGCACCTCGACGCGCTGCAGTCCAGCGTGCGGATGCTGAAGGAGGAGGTCGACGCCGAGGACATCGCCGAGGTGGTGTCGAAGTGGACCGGCGTCCCCGTGAGCCGCCTGATGGAGGGCGAGATGCACAAGTTGGTGCACCTCGAGGAGCTGCTGCACCAGCGCGTCATCGGACAGGACGAGGCCGTGACGGCGGTGGCGAATGCGATCCGCCGGAGCCGCGCCGGCTTGTCGGACCCGAACCGGCCGATCGGCTCGTTCATGTTCCTCGGACCCACCGGTGTCGGCAAGACCGAGCTCGCGCGGGCGCTCGCCGAGTTCCTCTTCGACGACGAGCGCGCGATGGTGCGCATCGACATGGCCGAATACATGGAGAAGCACGCGGTGAGCCGGCTCATCGGCGCGCCGCCTGGCTACGTCGGGTACGACGAGGGTGGTCAGCTCACCGAGGCGGTGCGCCGCAGGCCGTACTGCGTGGTGCTGCTGGACGAGATCGAGAAGGCGCACCCCGAGGTGTTCAACGTGCTGCTGCAGGTGCTCGACGACGGCCGCCTGACCGACGGCCAGGGCCGGACGGTCGACTTCACCAACGCGGTGCTGATCATGACGAGCAACCTGCCCGTGGAGCCGGTCGAGTACTTCAAGCCGGAGTTCGTCAACCGCATCGACGAGATCGTGCGCTTCGGGCAGCTTTCGCCCGGCGACCTCGGGGCGATCGTCGAGATCCAGCTGTCTCGGCTCATCGAGCGCACCGCGGGCCGCGGCATCGTGCTCGCCGTGACGCCGGCCGCGAGGGTTCTGCTCGCCGGGCGCGGCTACGACGCGCAGTTCGGCGCGCGTCCGTTGAAGCGCCTCATCCAGCGGGCGATCGCGGATCCCGCGGCGATGCTCATCCTCGAGGGGCGCGCAAAGGACGGCGACTCGATCCTCGTGGACGCGTCCGGCGACGAGTTCGTCGTGGGCGTCACGGAGGGACTCCGGACCTAGCGCGCAGCGGCGCAGATAGGCTCACGTCACGTTCCGACGATCCGCAGGAGCGTGGCATGCCCGTCGCAGTGGTGGTAGGCGCCCAGTGGGGTGACGAGGGCAAGGCGAAGGTCATCGACCTGCTCGCCGAGCGGCACTCGATGGTCGTGCGCTACCAGGGCGGCCACAACGCCGGCCACACGGTGGTGGTGGGTGGCGAGCGGTACGCGCTGCAACTCGTGCCGAGCGGCGTGCTGTACGGACACGTCGCGCCCGTCATTGGCAACGGGGTCGTCGTCGACCTGCCGACGCTGTTCGCCGAGGTCGACGCGCTCGAGTCGCGCGGGGTCTCGTGCGCCCGGCTACGGGTGTCGAGCCTCGCCCATCTGATCTTCCCGTGGCACCAGCGCATCGACGCGCTCGAGGAGGCCTCGCGGGGAGACGCGAAGATCGGAACGACCCTGAAGGGGATCGGCCCGGCGTACGCCGACAAGGCGATGCGCACCGGCGTCCGTGCCGGCACGGTGCGCGATGCGGAGGTCTTCGCCGACGCGGTGCGGGTGCGCGCCGTGGCGGCGGACGCGGCGCTGCGCCTGCGGGGCGACGAGGGGTTTGACGTCGATGCGGCGGTCCGCGATCAGGTTGCACTTGGCGCACGGCTCGCTCCGCTCGTGACGGACACCGTCAACCTCTTGCACGATGCCATCGAAGCGGGAGAGTCGATCCTGCTGGAGGGGGCGCAGGCGACGTTCCTCGACCTCGACCACGGCACGTATCCGTTTGTGACGTCGTCGAATCCGACTGCGGGGGGCGCGTGTACTGGCACGGGCATCGGGCCGCGGCAGATTGGCCGCGTCATTGGTGTCGCAAAGGCGTACGCCACGCGCGTCGGTGCCGGCCCGTTTCCTACCGAGGTGATGGGCGACGTCGGCGACCGGATTGTCGAGGTGGGCCGCGAGTTCGGCACGGTCACCGGGCGCCGCAGGCGGCCGGGATGGCTCGACCTCGTGATGCTGCGGCACGCGGTGCGCGTCAACTCACTGACCGAGATCGCCCTGACGAAGCTCGACGTGCTCGACGGCACGACGCCCGTGCGCGTGTGCACCGGCTACCGCCTTGACGGCGCCCCGCTCCGGGGATTCCCGGACGACGCATCGCTGCTTGCGCGCGTCGAGCCCGTGTACCGCGACCTTGCGGGCTGGGCGGGCCCGTTGCGGGGCTGCCGCACGGACGCCGACCTTCCGGAGGGTGCGCGCGAGCTGATCGACCTCGTCGAGGCCGAGACGGGCGTGCCGGTGACGATGGTGGGCACCGGCCCCGACCGCTCCGACTGCGTGGTGCGCGGATGATCGCGCGGTATTCGCTGCCGGAGATGGCAGCGGTCTTCACGGACGAGGCGCGTTTTGCCCGCTACCTCGAGATCGAGCTGTGTGCCACGGAGGCGCAGGCGGAGATCGGGGTGGTTCCTGCCGCGGCCGCGGCCGCGTGCCGCGCGAGGGCACCCAAGGTGGATGCGGCATTCGTGGCCGCCGTCGCGGAGCGCGAGCGCACCACCGACCACGACGTGGCGGCCTTCGTCGACGTCGCGCAGGCCGCCATCGGCATGCCCGACGCGGCATGGCTGCACCACGGGCTCACCAGTTCCGACGTCGTCGACACGGCGTGGTGCTCGATGCTGCGAGACGCCGCCGGGATGATCCTCGCCGCAGCGGACGGACTCGTGGACGGGCTCGTCGCGCTCGCGCGCCAGCACGCCGACACTCCGATGATGGGACGCACGCACGGCATGCACGCCGAACTGACGACGTTCGGCGCCAAGGTTGCGCTGTGGGCGCTGCAGGTCGACCGCGACCGCGTGCGCCTGCGCGCGGCGCGCGAGTCGGTGGCGGTGTGCAAGCTGTCGGGAGCGGTCGGCACGTACTCGAACGTCGATCCGCGTGTCGAGCAGGTCGTGGCGGCGCGCCTCGGCCTTCGCGCCGTGCCCGCCACCCAGGTGGTCGCCCGCGACCGCCACGCCGAGTACCTCTGGGCCTGCGCGAGCCTCGGCACCACGATCGGCGCGATCGCGACCGAGCTGCGCCACCTGCAGCGCAGCGAGGTGGGCGAGGTCCGCGAGGGCTTCAAGCCCGGGCAGAAGGGCAGCTCGGCGATGCCGCACAAGCGCAACCCGATCTCTGCCGAGACGCTCACCGGGCTCGCGCGCCTGCTGCGCGCGAACGCACAGGCGGGCATGGAGAACGTCGCACTGTGGCACGAGCGGGACATCTCCCACTCGTCGGTCGAGCGCGTGGTGCTGCCGGATTCGTCGCTCCTCGTGCACTACGCGACGGTGCGGATGACGCGCCTCGTCGCGTCGCTCGAGGTGGACGCGGCCCGCATGGCCGCCACCATCGCGTCGAGCCGCGGCCTCGCGCACTCGCAGGCCGTGCTGCTGGCACTGGTCGCCGCCGGGCAGCCGCGGGACGAGGCGTACCGCGCGGTGCAGGCAGCTTCGGCGCGCGCGATTGCCGAGGACCGGCATCTGCGCGAGGTGCTGCAGTCGGAAGCGGGTCTGCCACTTGGCCGAGCCGAACTTGACTCCTGCTTCGACCAAGCGGTCGCCCTACGCCACGCCCGTCGTGCTGTCGATGCGCTGGACGGCCTCGCGTGAGCGCGGCACTGCCGCCGCTCGACCCCGCCCGCGAGG
>JBIIHV010000144.1:0-5062 GCA_044235415.1 Ilumatobacteraceae bacterium
GCGCCGGAGCGCGCGGCGACGCTGGACCTAGTCTTGGCGCGTGCTGCACCTCTACGACACGGCGACCCGTGGGGTGCGCGAACTCGAGCTGCGCGACCCGGGGATCGTGACGATCTACCTGTGCGGCCCGACGGTCTACGGTCCGCCGCACCTCGGCCACGGCAGGGCGACGCTGGTGTACGACGTGCTGCGCCGGTACCTCGAGTGGTCGGGCCTGCAGGTGCGCCTCGTGTCGAACATCACCGACATCGACGACAAGATCATCGACCGTGCGAACCGCGAGGGCCGTCCGTGGACGGAGATCACCGGCCGCTGCGAGGCGGTGTGGTTCGAGGCGATGGCCGCGCTGGGCGTGGCCCGCCCGACCGACGTGCCGCACGCCACCGAGTACGTGGAGTCGATGGTGCGGATGGTGGGCGACCTGGTGGCGCGCGACGCGGCCTACGTCACCGAGGACGGCGTCTACCTCGACGTGACCGCGGTGCCCGACTACGGCCTCCTCGCGCACCAGCGGCTCGACGACATGCAGGCGGCCGACCGCGAGGTGTTCGGCGCGGCGAACAAGCGCAACCCCGCCGACTTCGCGCTCTGGAAGCTGTCGAAGCCCGGCGAGCCGTCGTGGCCGTCGCCCTGGGGCGCGGGGCGGCCCGGATGGCACAGCGAGTGCGTCGTGATGAGCCTCGAGCTGCTGGGCGACGGGTTCGACCTGCACTGCGGCGGCGCCGATCTGCGCTTCCCGCACCACGAGAACGAGCGGGCGCAGGCCGTGGCGCTGGGGCGCCGCTTCGCGCGCCACTGGATGCACAACGGGTTCGTGGTCGACGCCGAGGGCGAGAAGATGTCGAAGAGCATCGGCAACGTGGCGAACCTGCTCGACCTGATCGACCAGTACGACCCGCGCACCTACCGCATGCTGCTGCTGCAGGTGCACTACCGGTCGCCGGTGCGCGTTGGTCTCGACAACATCGAGGCGGCGCAGAAGTCGCTCGCCGGCATCGACGCGATGGTGCAGCGCACCGCTTCGCTCGACGCGGCCCCGGCCGACGCCGCGGTGCTCGACCGCTTCCGCGCGGCGATGGACGACGACCTCGACACGCCGGCGGCGATGTCGGCGCTGTTCGACGCGGTGCGCCGCGCGAATGCCGCGCTCGACTCGGGCGACTCGGCCGCGGCCGCGTCGTTGCGCACGGCGGTGCTGTCGATGTGCGCCGCCATGGGCATCGAGCCGCGGGCGGGTGGCGGCGACGGTGCGGCGACGGCGCTCGCCGCCGAGCTCGATGCCGCGCGGGCCGCGCGCGACTTCGTGCGTGCGGACGAGATTCGTGCCGAGCTGCAGGCAGCCGGGTGGCTCGTGGAGACTGGCCGCGACGGCACGACGGTGCGGCGCGCCTGATGGCGCGCGCGCGAGCCGGATCGCCGCAGGACGCCGCGGCGGGCGGCGACGATTCGACGGTGCCGATGGCGCGGCCCGGCGCGCAGGCGCCGACGATGGGCTACCGGCCCGCGCTCGACGGCCTGCGCGCGCTCAGCGTCGCGGCGGTCATCGCGTACCACGCGGGGCTGTCGTGGATCCCGGGCGGCTTCCTCGGCGTCGAGGTGTTCTTCGTCGTCAGCGGCTTCCTGATCACCGCGCTGATGCTGGAGGAGCGCGAGTCGACCGGACGGTTGTCGCTGGGCGCGTTCTGGGTGCGGCGCTCGCGAAGGCTGCTGCCGGCGCTGGTGGCGATGCTGGTTGCGGTCACCATTGCCATCGCCGTCGCATTCCCGGACTCGGCGGCCGACTTCCGGCGCGACGTGCTGCCCGCGCTCGCCTATGCGTCGAACTGGTGGCAGATCTGGTTCGTCGACGTGCCGTACTTCGCCGCCAGCGACCTGCCGGTGCTGCGGCACCTGTGGTCGCTGGCGGTGGAGGAGCAGTGGTACCTGCTGTGGCCGCTGGCGTTCGTCGCGCTCGGCTGGATGGCCCGGCGCCGGTGGCGCGTCGTCGGCGCGGTGCTGGTGCTCGCCTCCGTCGGCGTCATGGCGGGCACGTGGCTGGCCTTCGTGCCCGACGACGAGGCGCGCACGAACCTGCTCTACCTGGGCACCCACACGCGCTCGAGCGGCTTGCTGCTCGGCGCGGCGCTCGCGATGCTGTGGCGTCCGTGGCGCCGCGCCGGTGGGGAGGCGCCGCGGTACGGCGCCAGTGGCGCGGTCGGCGATGCGGTCGCGCTCGCTGCGCTCGCCGGCATTGGCGCGCTGTCGGCGGTGCTGCACCCGAGCGACGAACTGCTCTACCGCGGCGGGCTGGCGGCGACGACGGTGGCGAGCACGCTGTGCATCGCGTCGCTCGTGTCGACGCGCAGGTCGATGGTGCGGTGGGTGCTGTCGCTGCCGCCGCTGGTCGCAATCGGCCGCCGCTCCTACGGCCTCTACCTGTGGCACTGGCCGGTGTTCGTGTTCGCCGGTGCGCGCGAGTCGACCGCGCGGCTGCTGGTCGCGCTCGGCGTCACGCTCGTCGTGAACGAGGCGTCGTACCGCCTGGTGGAGGAGCCGTTCCGCCGCGGGCTCGCCGGACGCGCATGGCGCGCGCGCAACCAGTTGCCGCTCGCCCGCGCGCTGGGGGTCGCAACCGTCCTGGTCGGGGTCGTGGCTGCGGTGTCGTTGGCGGGCGTGCGCGTCGCGGGCACCGAGGCGCGCGACGTGTCGGTGGACGCGTCGGGCGACGACGTGGCGTTCGTGGCGCCCGTGATCACCACGTCGACCACCGCGACCACGTCGACGGCACCGTCGACCGGCGGGGCCACGACGGAGCCCGGCGCGCCGGCGACCACGTTCGACCCGTCGGCGACGACGGCGCTTGCACCAACTGCCACGGTGCTTTCGCCGCGGCTGCCGCGCCGCGTGGTGATCGTCGGCGACTCGCAGGCGCACTCGATCTACGTCAATCGTCCGAAGGGCATCGAGTCGACGTTTGACCTGTCCAACGGCTCGGTCGAGGGGTGCGGCGTCTATGAGCGCGGCGTCGGCATCGGCGGCGCGAACGGCAAGTTCCGCCGCAACTTCGCGAACTGCGAGAACCTCGGCGCGCGCTGGGCGCGCTCTGCGACGAAGGCCGATGCCGAGGTGGCGCTCGTCGTCATCGGCGCGTGGGAGGTGCTGGACGTGAAGGTCAGCGACGACCTCACGTACGAGCTCGGCACGCCGATCGCCGACGCGTTCTTCGTCGGTGCGCTGCGGCGGGCGGTGGACGAGGTGCGCGAGACGGGCACGACGGTCGCGCTGCTCGAGATCGCGTGCATGCGGCCCGACCCGAAGCGCAGCGGCCCCGTGCCCGCACTGCCGCAGCGCGGTGACGATTCGCGCACCGGACGGTTGAATGACCTGATGCGCGAGTTCGCCGCCCCGCCCGACGACGGCACGTACTTCATCGACGGCCCCAAGGAGTGGTGCACCGACCCGACGGTGTCGGAGAACCCCTCGTACCGATGGGACGGCGTGCACGTCTACCGGCAGGGGGCAAAGTTGATCCTCGAGTCGATCGCGCAGCAGGTGCTCGCGCTGCCCGTGCCGGAGCGCGCGCGGTGAGCGACGCGGCGCACCAACGCCGTCCCGCGCCGGGCGAGGGGCGACTGACGGTCGACGACGTCGTCCGGTACGTGCGCCACCCGTGGGCGCTCGAGCTGTCGTCGCAGGTGCGCGAGGCGCTCGTGGCGAACGCGGCCGTGGCCGAGGCGGCCGTCGAGCGCGGCGAGGCCTACGGGCGCACGACGGGCGTCGGCGCCAACCGCGACACGGTGGTCGAGTCGGGCGACGGCGACCACGGCCTGCGCCTCGTGCGCTCGCACGCGGCGGGCGCGGGGCCCGACCTCGGCGCCGACGTGGCGCGCGCGACGATGCTCGTGCGCGCCCATCAGCTGTCGCTCCCCGGCTCGGGCATTCCCGTGGAGGTCGTCGATGCGCTGGTGACGGCGGCCAACGACGGCCGCAGCCCCATCGTGCGCCGCTACGGCGGCGTCGGCACCGGCGACATCACGGTGCTCGGCGAACTGGCGCTGTGCCTGCTGGGCGAGATGCCGTGGCGGGGCGGTGCGATGGAGGCCTACCTGCCGACGATCGGCGCCAACGCGGCCCTCGCGCTCATGAGCTCGAGCGCGCCGACGCTCGCCATCGCGGCGCTTGCGGTCGACGAGCTGCGCACCGTCGCGCGCGCGTCGCTGGTGGCCGCCGCGTTGACGGGCGTCGTGGTGCGCGCGACCGGGCAGCAGTGGTCCGAGGTGGCGGCCGACGTGCGGCCGTCGCCCGGCGTCGAGGCCGCCACCCGTTCGTGGCGCACGATCGCCGACGGCACGCCGGTGTCGCCGCCGCGCACGCAGGATCCGTTCGGCTGGCGCACCGCGCCGTACGCGATCGGTGCGCTGCTCGACGCGGTGGACGAGGCCGCGCGCGAGGTCGAGGCGTGCATCAACGCCGGCATCGAGAACCCGCGCTTCGCCGAAGCCCGGGTGGTGCACCACGGCGGTTTCTACCTGCTGAGCCTGTCGCTCAAGCTCGACGCGCTGCGCGCGGCCGTCGCACAGTGCGCGTCGCTGTCGATCACTCGGCTCGTGAAGCTGCACGATCCGTCCTACACCGGCGCGGGCCGCTTCCTCGCCGTCGGCCCGCGGGGCAGCAACGGCACGATGGTGCTCGAGTACGCGGCGGCGTCGGCGCTGGAGGAGGCGCGCGGGCTGGCCGATCCCGTGACGCGCGGGTCGGTGAGCCTGTCGCTCGGCAACGAGGACGCCGCGCCGTGGACGTGGCGAGCCGCGCAGGCCGCGGGCGAGATCGCCGAGCCGATGCGGGTGGTGGTGGCGTGCGAGCTGGTGGCCGCGGTGCGGGCGCTGCGCATGAGCATCGGCGCACAGTTCGGCCCCGGCGTGCGCGAGGCGCTGGACGCGTGCCGCGCGCTGCCCGACCAGGTGGGCGACCGGCCGCTGGTGGCCGACATCGCCACGGCCGTCGAGGCGCTGCCGGCGCTCGCGTCGCTACGTGCGTGCGACTGGCGGTCGGGCGCGGCCTAGCGCGCGGCCGACACGGCCCG
>JBIIHV010000145.1:0-5020 GCA_044235415.1 Ilumatobacteraceae bacterium
CTCCGTACTTGTTCGACCCCTTCGCGCTGTCGCTGGCGAGGAACACGATCAGGATGATCGCACCAACGAGCGGAATCAGGGCCAGCAGCATCATCCAGCCCGACCTGCCCGTGTCGTGCAGTCGCCGCGCCGCCACCGCGAGCGACGGAATGAGCGTGCCGAGCCCGTAGACCAGCACGGCCACGCCGGCAAGCGACGACAATGCGTCACCAAGCGAGCCGACGATGTTGAGCGCGACGTTGACGATGACGTTCGCGAGCGCGAACCACCAGTACTCCGAGCGGCGCGCGCGTCCCGAGAACGTGGCGTAGTTCCCCAGCACCACCGTCTTCCATGCATTGACAAGGACCATGAGATTGCCCCCTTTGGGTTCGTCGTGTACGGGTCCGGGGGCGGACAGTACCCGTTCTGGCGCCCGAGGCCGTCAGAGGCCGGTGGACCGGGGAGGGAAGTCTCCGGCTCAGCCGGTCGGAGCCTCCAGTCGGCTGCCGCTCAGCCCGGAGCCCAGGCGATGCCGACGACCGCTGCCGTCGAGAGTGACGGTGCGCCCACTCTCTCGATTCGCGAACCGTCAACCCAGGCGACGTAGAACTCCGTGAGCGGCGTGCCGACGGCGACCACCACGGCCCGGCCGTCGGGCGACCACGCCGCGGGTCCGGCGAACCATCCCTCCACCCCGTAGACGGGGTCGACCGCCACGTCGCCATCGTCGAGGAGCAGCCGTGGATTCGATCCGTCGGCGTCGAGCAGGAAGATCCGTGGGTCCTCATCGACGTCGTAGCTCGAGACGAGGATCGCCGAACCGTCGGGCGACCACCGAGCCGAGTCCAGCAGGACGCACAGGCCCGAATCTTCGCTGGGGCTGCCGGGACCGGTCAGTGGGACCTCTTCCAGCGTCCTCACGTCGATCTTCCACAACGAGTTGCACTCACGCCGGGTGTCGTAGGCCAGCACCGACGTACTGTCCGGCGACCACCGCTGCTCGCTGCAACAGGTCGCGTTTCGCGCGATGATCCGCCGGCCCGGCTCCTTCTTGTAGTCGTCGCCGGCTTCGTAGAGCCTGAAGCCGGGCTCCACGCGCTGCTGGGTGTACCACCTGCCATCCGGCGACGCGTTCCACGGAAGGCGGGCCGTGTCGGCCCAATCCCACTTCCGCAGGTTGGTGCCGTCGACATCGGCGACGAAGGCCGCGTCCTGCGTGAAGAAATAGAGCATCGTGCCGTCGTGGGTGAAGCCCGGGGCCTCGGCCATCGAGCCGGGCTCCGACAACAGCACGAGTTCCGATCCGTCCGGCTTCATCAGGCACACCTGCGACTCGCCAGCACCGATGCCGGCGATCGCGCCGATGGCGCCCATCGCCTCGTCCGCATCGTCCACGCCCTCGAGCGCGTCGCCCAACGCCGACGGATCGACGCCGCCCGCACAGCCGATCGCCTCCATGACGATCCTGCCAGGCATGTCGCCCAGCCCCTCAGGCGGCGTGGTCGAATCGGACATGCTCGTCTCAGGAGCACCAGACGACGAGGCACTCGTCGTTGTCGTCGTCGCAACCGCGCCACCGTCCGTCGCGCCACCCGTGCCGCCACACGCGGCGACGACGGTCGCCAGCGCCGCCCCAACGAAGAATCCGCGACCAACGCGCACGGGGCGTACAGTACCCACCATGTCGCCGACCGGCCGCGCCGCCGCCTCGCTCGCACTCGCGCTGCTCGCCGCGTGCGGTGGCGCCGGGTCCGACACGACGGTGCCGTCCGCGGCGGCGTGCCCCGAGGCCGACGCCGCGGACTCGTCGATGATCACCGTCGAGCGGGCGGCCATGCTGATCGGCCTGTCGGAGGCCGAGGCCGAGCGGTGCGCCGCAGAGCTGGGCTGGGGCTGGCGCGTTGGCGAGCGCGACGGAGAGATCTACGCCGTCACCGCCGACTGGTCCCCGTCACGCGTCACCGTCACCGTCGTCGACGGAACGGTGACTGCCGTCGTCGCCGGCTAGGCCGCGCCGCGCGCCGCGCGGTGGCGGCGCCATCCCTGCGCACCCGCAGCGCCGTATGCCACGAGTGCGACCGGCACGACGATCATCAGCATCGTCCGGTAGGTCTCGGGCACGCCCGCGTCACCGGCCTCGAAGATGAGCCATGCAACGTACGCGCAGTAGAACGCGGCGAGGACGCCGCCCTCCCAGCGCTTGATCCTGAAGCCGTTCCAGCAGATCGGCAGCAGCACGATGGTCGCCACCAGCATCACCGGCCCGTCGAGCCTCAGCACCTCGTCCTTCACGCTGATCCCCTCGGGCGCGATCGTCGCCGAGGCGCCCAGTACCGCGAGCAAGTTGAAGATGTTCGAGCCGACCACGTTGCCGACCGCAATGTCGCGCTCGCCGCGCCACGCCGCAAGCACCGACGTGGCGAGCTCGGGCAGCGAGGTGCCAGCCGCCACGACCGTGAGTCCGATGACGAGGTCGCTCACGCCGAGTGCCGAGGCGATCTCGGTCGCCGCCGACACCAGCAGGCGCGAGCCGAGGACGAGCAGCACGAGACCCGCCACGACGAGGCCGATCTGCAGTGGCAGCGCCGCCTTCGCCACCCGGCCCTCGGTGCGCTCCATGGCCTCGCTGTACTCGGCCTGCACGGCCGGCGGCTCGGGGCGCCGCGACGAGCGCAGCAACCACCATGTGTAGAGAATGATGCCGACAAAGAGGACGATGCCCTCGACGCGACCGATCATGCCGTTCAGCGCGAGCAGATAGGAGCCGACCGACACGGCGATCAGTACCGGGATGTCGAAGCGAAGGAGCCGCTGTTCGATCGTCAGCTCGCCCACGATCGCGGAGATGCCGAGGATGAAGAGGATGTTGAAGGTGTTGCTGCCGACGACGTTGCCGAGGGCGACGTCCGAATTTCCACCGAGCGCGCCGGAGACCGACACCGCCATTTCCGGTGCGCTGGTGCCGAACGCGACGACCGTGAGCCCGATGACGATCGGCGCGATGCCGAGGCGCGCGGCCACCGAGGATGCACCCCGCACGAGCCAGTCGGCACCGACGACGAGTGCGACGAGACCGCCGGCGAGGGCGGCGAAGGTGAACAGGTCCATGGTTGTGTGCTCCTAGCTGTTGTCGCGGATGGATCTACCGAGGATGTGGGCGCCGACGGGTGCCGAGACCAACTGCAGCACCACGACCGCCACGATCTTGGCAGAGTCGGACGTGTCGGCGAGGCGAATGAGGGCACCCACGGCGCACAGCAGCACGCCGAGCGTTGCCGGCTTGGTCGCCGCGTGCATGCGGGCCAGCGTGTCGGGCAGGCGGAACATCCCGATCGATGCCACCACGGCGAGCAGCGCACCGGACGCCATCGCAGCAAGGGCGAGGAGGTCCAATGCGGTGCTCACGACCCTCCCTTGCTGCGCGACTCGATGAACCGCGCCACGGTGACCGAGGTGAGGAATCCCAGCAAGCCGAGCACGACGGCGAGGTCGAGCAGGATGCCGTCGCCCGTCTCGGCGGCCGCCACGAGAATGCCGCAGGTCACGAGCGACCCGAGCAGGTCGAAGGCGACGATGCGATCCCCCAGCCGGGCCGGTCGCAGCACGCGCACGACCGCGAGCCCCGCCGCCACGAGGAGCAGTCCGATGACCACGGCACCCCCGGCGCTCACGACACCTCCCTCACGGCCCTGACGACCCGGCGCTCGAGGTCCAACACCCCGTCACGGAAATCCGCCGGGTCGACCTCGCCGAGGACGTGCACCGACAGCGCGAGCGTCCCCGGATCGACGTCCAACGTCAGCGTTCCAGGCGTGAGCGTGATCAGGTTCGCCACCACCGACGCGACGAGCGGCGAACCGCCGGCCAGCACGACCGTCTGCACCGAGGTCGCCGTCCGGCCGGGCGTGGGCGAGAGCACCGCCCGCGCCACCTGCAGGCTCGACACGACGAGGCTCCACCCCACATGGGCCGCGAGCAACAGCGCACCCCACGGGCGGACCAGGAATCGCCTCCCCATTCGTGCCACGAACAGCCACGTGATGAGCGGCACGACCACGGCACCCGAGGCGACGTTGGCCACGCTGAGCTCGCCCCACAGGAGGATCCAGAGCGCGAACAACAGCAACGAACGCGGGATCACGGCGCCACCACCGCGTCGACATAGGCGGCGGCATCGAGCGCCTCGCGAGCCGCCGCCTCTGCGAATTCGTAGACCGGGCCACCTGCCACGGCGATGGCCAGCGTCAGGCCCACCATTCCCGCCGTCGCCACGGCCATGACCGGTCGCCGACGGAGGATGCCACCGTCGAGCCCGTCGGCATCGCCCCAGAACGCCCCGACCCAGATCTTCATCATCGACACGAGCGTCAGCAGGCTCACCGCCAGCGCGAGGCCGACCACGAGGTGGTGGTCCGCGTCGAACCCAGCCCTGACCACCGCGAGCTTGGCGACGAAGCCCGACAACGGGGGCAGGCCCGCGAGGCTGAGGGCCGGGACGAGGAAGAGCGCGGCGAGCGCCGGCGAGCGCCTCGCGAGTCCGCTCACCGACCCGAAGGCGCGGTCGCCCGCGTCGTCGCGCACGATGCCCTCGACGAGGAAGAGCGACGTCTTCAGCGGGATCTGGTTGACGAGGAAGAAGACCGTGGCCGCCAGCGCCGCGGCGCCGCCGATGCCGAGACCCACCACCATGTAGCCGATCTGGCTGACGATGTGGAACGACAGGATCCGCTTCATGTCGCGGTGCGAGATCGCCCCGAGCACCCCCACCACCATGGTCATCGCACCGACCACGAGGATCAGGTCGGCGAACCCGCCGGGGAACAGCAACGTGTGCACCCGGATCAGGCAGTAGACGCCGACCTTGGTGAGCAGCCCGGCGAAGACCGCCGTCACCGAACTGGGAGCCGTCGGATACGAGTCGGGCAGCCAGAAGAAGAGCGGGAAGACGGCCGCCTTGATGCCGAACGCGACCAGCAGCAGCAGGTTGAGCGCGGCCGCGACGCCGTCGGGCAGCTCGGCGAGGCGCGCGGGCAACTCG
>JBIIHV010000146.1:0-5004 GCA_044235415.1 Ilumatobacteraceae bacterium
GGCGCCGCGAGTGCTGCGACCGCCACCCCGACCTGCAGGTCGTCGCGGTCTGCGACCGGTACTTCGACGGGCCGGGCACGATGCCCGATGGCGTGCGCCACTGGCGCACCTACGAGGAGCTGCTCGCAGAGGACCTCGACGCCCTGGTCGTGTGCATGACGAACGACATCGCCGCCGAGGTCGTCGTCGCGGCGATGGAGCGCGGCCTGCACGTCCTGTGCGAGAAGCCGCCGGGCCGCAACATGGCCGACATCGAGCGCGTCGTGGCCGCCGAGCGGCTGCACCCGGACGTGCGCCTGATGTACGGCTTCAACCACCGCTACCACGAGTCGGTGCAGGACGCGCTGCGAATCGTCCGCTCGGGCGAGCTCGGCCGCATCATCAACATGCGCGGCGTCTACGGCAAGTCGAAGCTGATCACCTTCAACCAGCCCGACTGGCGCGCAAAGCGCGAGGTCGCCGGTGGAGGCGTGCTGCTCGACCAGGGCATCCACATGGTCGACCTGATGCGGCTCTTCGGCGGCGAGTTCGACGAGGTGCAGAGCGTCGTGTCGAACGGCCACTGGGGCTACGACGTCGAGGACAACGCATACGCCCTGATGCGGTCGGGTGCGACCGGGGTGGTCGGAATGATCAACTCGAGCGCGACGCAGTGGCGCCACCAGTTCCACCTGGACATCACCCTGCAGCGCGGTGGCATCGTGCTGCGCGGCATCCTCAGCGGCTCGAAGAGCTACGGCGCCGAGACGATGACCGTCGTGGTGGCCGACCCCGACCGTGACAACGGCGACCCGCGCGAGACGCTGACCACCTACGTCAACGATCCGTCGTGGGACACCGAGGTCGCCGTGTGGGCCGGCGCCATCGCCACCGGCGCGCCGATCGAGGGTGGCTCGGCGACCGACGCGCTGCGCACGATGCACCTCGTGCACCAGATCTACTGGGCCGACCGGACGTGGCGGGAGCGGTACGCGATCCCCGATCCCGGCCCGCTTCCATGACCGGCGGCACACCGGTCGGCATCGCGCACGGCGACGCCGACCTGCTCGACGTCGCACGTGCCTGCGTCACCCGCGCGGCTGCCGCGCTCGCCGGCGCGGACCGGGACGAGATGGCGCGCATCACCGACCGGCAGCTCGGGGAGCGCGAGGTGAAGCTGGCCGCCGACGCCGCGCTGGACCGCGTCGTCGCCGGCGCGCTGTCCGCCACCGGCATCCCCATCGTGAGCGAGGAGGACGCCGCGTCGCACGCCACCGACCCGGCCGGCACCGCGTGGATCGTCGACCCGCTGGACGGCAGCTACAACTTCTCGCGCGGACTCGGGCCGTCGATGATCTCGGTGGCACTGTGGCGCGCGGGGGCGCCGGTCTTCGGCGTGCTGCACGAGGTCGACGCCGGTCGCACCTGGTGGGGCGGCCCCGGCATGCCGTCGCGCGGCGAGCGGGGGCCGATCGCCGTGTCGACAGAGACCGCGATGCCGCGGTGCGTGGTGTGCACCGGATTTCCCAGCCGCTTCCCCGTCGGCGACGACGGCGCGGTGCAGGCGTACGTGCGCTCGATCGCGGCCTTCGGCAAGGTGCGCATGCTCGGCTCGGCCGCTGCGTCGCTGCTGCGCGTGGCGCGCGGCAGCGCCGAGGTGTACTTCGAGCGGCACATCATGCTGTGGGACGTCGCCGCGGGGCTCGCGATCGTCGCCGGCGCGGGCGGCTCGTGGACGGCCGAGCCGCTGGTCTTCGATCGCGGCTGCACGGTGGTCGCCACGAACGGGCGCGTCGAGTTCGGCGCCCCGTGACCGTGTCGCACCCTTCGTCGCCGCGACCGACCTCGTTGCGCATCGCCGACCGGTTCGACGACGGCGCCGACGTCGCCTGGCGCGAGTTCGGTGACGGACCGCTGCACTCCCTGCCCACGATGCTGCGCCGCGACGACGGCACGGTGCGCGACGCCCTGCTCGACGTGCTGCACGCCGCGTCGGAGGTGCGGGTCGGCGGACGCAGCGTCGCCGAGCACCTGACGATCGGCGACCGGCCGAGCCACTGGTGGATGGGCCTCGTGCACGCCAAGCGCTGGGGCGAGGTGGGCGTGCTCGCGGACCTCGCCAAGCTGCTGGTGCTCGGCGACCTCGTCGCGTCGCTCGCGCCCGACGAGGTGACCGTGTCGCTCGCCGATCCGCACGTCGCAGCAGCGGCTGCAGCCACCGTGCGCCGCGCGTCACCCGGGGCGCGCGTCACCGTGGCGGGCCCGGCGCCGGCGCGACCGCGCGCCATCGGTCAGCACCTTCGCGCGGCCGCCCACCTCGTGCGCCGGTTGACGTGGCGGCACAGCGTGCCTCGCGCCAGCGACGACGGAGCCGGTCCTCGCATCGCAATGGCCGACTACCTCTTCCGCCTGCCCGCCTCGGTGCTGGAGGGCGGTGCGTACTCGTCGCGCTACTGGGGCCCCCTTCCGTCCGCCATCGACGAAGCGGGCGCCTCGGTGACCTGGCTGCACCGCTTCACGCCGCACGACGGCATCCCGAGGCTGCGCGACGCGCGCCGTCTCGTGCGCGGGTTGAACGCCGCCGGCGAGCGGCACCATCTGCTCGACGGGGCGACACCCGCGACGGCCGTGCGCGCCGTGGTGCGCTACGTGCGCCTGCTGCGCACGTCGCGGCGTGTGCACGCCGCCACAGGTGCGTTCGTCACGGAGCGGGCCGACCTGCGGCCGATCCTCGGGCGCGAGTGGGACGGATCGTTCCGCGGATCGCACGCCCTGAGCTGCGCGCTGCTGACCGAGCGAATCGCAGAGGTGGTGGCGTCGCTACCGCCGCACGCCCGCGGGATCTACATCATGGAGAACCAGCCGTGGGAGTACGCGCTGCAGCATGCGTGGCGCGGCACCGGCCACGGCCCTCTCGTCGGCGTGGCCCACTCCACCGTGCGCCACTGGGACCTGCGCTACCACGGCGCCCGTCGCGCGCCGATCGGCTCGCCGGCCGGACCGCCCGCGCCCGACCTCGTCGCGGTGAACGGCCCCACCGGGCGCGCTGCGCTCGAGGCGAGCGGCATGGATCCGGCCCGCATCGTCGAGGTGGAGGCGCTGATGTACCTCTACCTCGCACCACTCGTGCGCAGCGACGACCCGCACGGCGTCCTGGTGCTCGGCGAGCTCGACACCGTGCACACGCAGCGCCTCGTCGATGCCGTCGCCACGGTGCTGCCGCGCACCGGGGGATCGGTACCCGTGACGTTCAAGCCCCACCCGCTGACGCCGTCCTCGGCGTTCGTCATCCCCGACCGGCGCATCGCGCCGTCGACGGCCGACATCGGCGGGCTGCTCGCGGGCGCGCGCTGCACTGTCGTCGGTGCGAGCGGCTCGGCGGTGCTCGAGTCGGCGTGCCTCGGCATTCCGGTCGTCGCGCTGCTGAACGCCGACGACCTCGAGCTGCTGCCCGTGTCGTCGCACCCGCTGCTCGCCACCGTCGAATCGCCGGCCGCGCTCGCCGACGCGGTGCTCGCCGCGCTCTCGCAGCCCATGGGCGGCTCGGCCGCTGCCGACGGCACGTTCCACCTCGATGCGGCGCTGCCGCGGTGGCGCAGGGTGCTCGCGTGAGCGTTCCGCCACCGTCCGATCTCGACGGCGCCGACGTCGTCGCACGCTGCGCCGACGACATTGCCGACCTGCTGGCCGCAGCGGCGGACCTCACCGGTCGCGCGGTCCTCGCAGTCTGCGGCGGCAGCGCGGCGGAGCGCGTGCTGCAGCGGCTGGCGGGCGACGCGCGCGGGCTCGGCCGCGTCACCGTGCTGCTCACCGACGAGCGCTGCACGACCGAGGGCGGCGACGAACGCAACGAGACGATGGTGCGCGCCGCACTCGCCGGCTCCGGTGCGACGGTAATGGGCGTCGGTCCCGCGGACGACCCCGCCGACGCCGCCGCGTCGTACGACGCGCGCACGGCGCACCTGCGCATCGACGTCGCACTGGTGAGCCTCGCCGACGACGGGCACGTGGCGAGCCTCTTCCCCGGTCACCCCGCGCTCGACGACGTGCGCGGCGTCGTGCCCGTGGCCGGGAGCCCCAAGCCACCGGCGAACCGCGTCAGCATGTCGGTCGTCCGGTTGCGCGGTGCGCACCACCGGCTGGTCGCCGCGATCGGCGGCGCGAAGCACGGCGCGATCGAGCGGTTGCGGGCCGGCGGGAGCGGGCCGGCGGCGCTGATCGAACCGACGCGTTGGTATCTTGATCGTGCCGCATCGCACGACGGTGCCGCGCGATGAACGGGTGCGAGGTGTAGCCGGATGAAGACCGTGATCCTCTGCGGCGGGTTTGGCACCCGCATCCGTGACGTCTCCTCCGACGTGCCGAAGCCCATGATCGGAGTCGGCAACCGGCCGATCCTCTGGCACGTCATGCGCCACTACGCGCACTTCGGGCACCGCGAGTTCGTGCTGTGCCTGGGCCACCAGGGCGACGTCATCAAGGACTTCTTCCTCAACTACCGCGCGCGCACCAGCACGCTGACCGTCGACTTCGCCCGCGACGGCGCGACGACGTACCACGCGTCCGAGCCGGACATCGACTGGTCGGTCACGCTCGTCGACACCGGCCACGGCACGATGACGGGCGGCCGCGTCCGCCGCATCGAGCCGTGGGTGCGGGGCGAGCGGTTCATGCTCACCTACGGCGACGGCCTGAGCGACGTCGACCTCGGGGCGCTCATGGCCTTCCACGAGCGGCAGGGCACCGTGGCGACCGTGACAGGCGTGCGCCCACCCGGTCGCTTCGGCGAGCTCGTCTCGTCGACCGACGGGCGCGCGACAGAGTTCAACGAGAAGCCCCAGGCCACGGGCGGGCTCATCTCCGGCGGGTTCTTCGTCCTCGAGCCGTCGTTCTTCGACCACCTCGACGCCCGCGACGACCTCGTGCTCGAGGAGCAGCCGATGCGCTCGCTCGTCGCGGCACGGCAGCTCTCGGTGTTCCAGCACGACGGGTTCTGGCAGTGCATGGACACCCACCGCGACTGGA
>JBIIHV010000147.1:0-4933 GCA_044235415.1 Ilumatobacteraceae bacterium
TCGAGCCGTCGTTCTTCGACTACCTCGACGCCCGCGACGACCTCGTGCTCGAGGAGCAGCCGATGCGCTCGCTCGTCGCGGCACGGCAGCTCTCGGTGTTCCAGCACGACGGGTTCTGGCAGTGCATGGACACCCACCGCGACTGGACCCTGCTGAACCAGATGGCCGAGCGCGGGAACCAGCCGTGGAAAGTCTGGTAGCGGCGCTCGCCGCACTGGCCGGCAGGCGCGTCCTCGTCACCGGCGACACGGGCTTCAAGGGCTCGTGGCTGTCGCTGTGGCTGCACGACCTCGGTTGCGAGGTGCACGGGTACGCGCTGCCGCCCGACGGCGCGACGTCGCACTTCGAGCAGCTCGGCCTCGCCCGGCTGATCCACCACGTCGACGGCGACGTTCGCGACGCCGACCGCCTGGCGCGGGCGTTCCGCGACGCGCGGCCGGAGGTGGTGATCCACCTCGCTGCGCAGCCGATCGTGCGCCGCTCGTACCGCGACCCGAAGGAGACATTCGACACGAACGTCGCGGGCGGCGTGAACCTGCTGGAGTGCGTGCGCGCCTCGGACGACGTCGCCGCGCTGGTGTTCGCCACCTCCGACAAGTGCTACCGGAACGTGGAGGTGGCGCGCGGCTACGTCGAGACCGACCGGCTCGGCGGGCACGACCCGTACAGCGCGTCGAAGGCCGCGGCCGAACTGGTCTTCGCGTCGTACCTCGACTCGTTCTTCCGCGCACGCCCGGGCATGGGCGCCGCCACCTCGCGCGCCGGCAACGTCATCGGCGGCGGCGACTGGGCCGAGGACCGCATCATCCCCGACTGCATCCGTGCACTGTCCGCCGGCCGGCCGGTGCGCATCCGCTCGCCGCGCGCGACGCGCCCATGGCAGCACGTGCTCGAGCCGCTGTCGGGCTACCTCGTCCTCGCAGCCGCGCTGCTGCGCGACCCCTCCGCGCACGAGGGCAGCTGGAACTTCGGGCCGCCCGAGTCGGCTGTGCACACGGTGGGCGACGTCGTCGACCTCGTGATCGACGGCTGGGGTTCGGGCAGCGTGGAGGTCGAGCCCGCGCCGCCCGGCATGCACGAGGCCGGCCTGCTCAGCCTGAACTGCGACAAGGCGCGCGAAGGCCTCGGCTGGTCGCCGCGCTGGGACTTCGCCACCACCGTCGCGCGCACGGTCGAGTGGTACCGCCTGCAGCACGACGGCGAGCCGGCGATCGAGCTCACCCGCCGCCACCTATCGTCGTACCTGGAGGTGCCCGCATGATCGACGGCGTCACGATCACGCCCCTGCGCCAGATCCACGACGAGCGCGGCAAGGTGATGCACATGCTGCGGTCGACCGACCCGCACTTCCGGGAGTTCGGCGAGATCTACTTCTCGTGCGTGTACTCCGGCGTCGTCAAGGCGTGGCACGTGCACGACCGGATGGTGCTGAACTACGCGGTGCCCGTCGGCAAGATCAAGTTCGTCCTGTACGACGACCGCGAGGGCAGCCCGACGCGCGGCGAGGTGCAGGAGATCTTCATGGGGCCCGACCACTACTGCCTGGTGACCGTGCCGCCACTGGTGTGGAACGGCTTCAAGGGGGTCGGAGGCGAGATGGCGGTGGTCGCCAACTGCGCGTCCATCCCCCACGACCCCGCCGAGATCCGCCGCCTCGCGCCCGACGACCCGTCGATTCCCTACGACTGGTCGCTCGTGCACCGATGACCGCACGCACCCTCGTCACCGGCGGGTTCGGGGCGATCGGCGGGCGGCTCGTCGCGCACCTCGCACGTCGGGGCACCCCGGTGCGCGTCGGTGCGCGGCGCGCGGCGCCATCGTGGGCCGCGAACGTCGACACGGTGCAGATGGACCTCGAGCACCCGGCCGACTGGTCGAACGTGCTCGACGGCGTGGATGCGATCGTTCATCTCGCGGCGTTGAACGACCGCGACGCGAAGGCCGACCCCGCGCGTGCCAGGCGCGTCGGCGTGGACGGCACTGCGGCGCTGCTCGAGCAGGCCGTGCGCCACGGCGTCGGACGGTTCGTGTTCATGTCGACCGCGCACGTGTACGGCACGCCGTACACCGGGCGCATCGACGAGTCGACGCCGACCGCACCCGCGTCGCCCTACGCCGAGACGCACCTCGAGGCGGAGCGGCTGGTGGAGCGCGCGCACGTGGACGGCGCGCTCGTGGGCGTGCGGCTGCGCTGCTCGAACGGATTCGGTCGGCCCGCGTCGCCCGACGCCGCGATCTGGCAGGTGGTGTTCAACGACCTGTGCCGCCAGGCCGCAACGACGAACGCACTCGTGCTGGCATCGCCGGGGCTGCAGCACCGCAACTTCATCCCCTTCGGCGAGGTGACGGGCGCCATCGCCCACGTGCTCGGCGCGCCCGCTGAAGCGCTGGGCGACGGGCTCTTCAACCTCGGCTCGCCGCGGTCGATGCGCATCCTCGACGTCGCGCACCTCGTGCGCGACCGCGCGCGCGCCGTGCTGGGCACGGAGCCGTCGCTGCAGGTGCCGGCGGCGACCGGTCCCGTCGACGACCGGCCGGTCGACTTCGTGATCGACAAGCTGGCCGCGACGGGAGCCCCGCTGCGCGGGGACCTCGAGTCGGAGGTGGACGAGCTGCTGCGCTGGTGCGCCCGCGAGTTCGGCGGGGTGCGCGGGTGACCCGCGTGTCGGTGGTGGTGCCCACCTACAACCACGCACGGTTCATCGGCGACGCGCTGCGCTCGGTGGTGGCGCAGACCTTCCACGACTGGGAGGCGGTCGTCGTCAACAACTTCTCGACCGACGACACGGTGGACGTGGTGCGCGGCATCGGCGACCCGCGCATCCGGATGATCGACTACGCGAACCACGGCATCATCGCCGCAGGCCGCAACGAGGGCATCCGGCTCGCGACCGGTACCTACGTGGCGTTCCTCGACTCGGACGACGCGTGGCACCCCGGGAAGCTCGCGCGCTGCACCGAGGTGCTCGACGCCGGTGCCGACCTCGTCTGCCACGCCGAGCGCTGGACGGGCGGCGGGCGCCCCGAGCGCGAGGTGCGCTACGGCCCGTCGGAGATGGCCGCGTACCGCCCGCTGCTGCTGCGGCAGAACTGCATCTCGACGTCGGCCACGATGCTGCGCCGCACGGTGCTGGAGCGCGTCGGCGCGTTCGACACGCGTCCCGAGTTCGTGACCGCCGAGGACTACGAGCTGTGGCTGCGCATCGCGCGCGCCGGCTGCGACATCCGGTTCGTCGACGAGGTGCTGGGCGAGTACCGGCGCCACGCAGGCAACGCCAGCGGCGCGGTGATGCGCCACTATCGCGCCGAGCGCGCGGTGGTCGAGCACCACCTCGCCGGCGCGACGGACGTCGGATTCGCGGCGCGGCGCCGGCGCATCGCGCGCACCGTGTACACGGCGGGGCGCGGCTTCCAGGCAGCGGGCCGCCGCTGGGCCGCGCTGCGGATGTTCGCCGGCGCGCTCGCGCGCTGGCCCTTCGAGCCGCGCACGTGGGCGGCACTCGTGCTGCTGGCGGTTCCCGGCCGCACGCGGATCGGCGGCTGACCATGGACCTGCGCTCGCTGTACGCACCCGCACACGTGACGCACTGGTCGCTCGCGCGCCACGCGCTCGTCGAGGCGCTGAGGTCGTGCGGCGCCACCGGGGGCGCCACCGTGCTGCTGCCGTCGTTCGTGTGCCGCGACCTGCTGGGCGCCGTCGCCGCGGCCGGCGCACGCCACGCCTACTACGACGTCGACGAACGGCTGCAGCCGCACGAGCTGCCCGCCGGTGCGCGCGCCGTGCTGGCCGTCGACTACTTCGGGTTCGCAGCGCCGATGGGTCCCTTCCGCGACTACTGCCGCGCACAGGGTGCCGTGCTCATCGAGGACAACGCACACGGGCTGCTCAGCCGCGACACCGACGGCGCACTGCTCGGCACGCGCGGCGACCTCGGCATCCTCAGCATGCGCAAGTCGCTGCGCCTCGCCGACGGCGGTGCCCTGTTGGACTGCCGGCCGGGGGCCGCGCACGACGAGCCCGCGTGCGACCCGGACGCGGGACAGGGAGGTGCGGGGCTGCGGGCCGCGGTGGCGTCGGTCGAGCGCACGACCGGGCTTCCCGTGATGGCCGCGATGCGCGCGGGGGTCCGCGCCGCGCGGCGCGCCGCGGGGCGGCCCGTCCTGCCGTCGTCGGGCGACGAGGACGAGCGGCGCGTGCCCGGCAACCCCGCGATCTCGTGCTCGTCGCTCGCGCGGCTGTCGCGCGCGGCTGCGCCGCACGAGGCCGAGCGCCGCCGCGAGCTGTGGCGCAAGGTGACGGCCGATCTCGACGGTGCGCGCGGCGTGCGGCTGATCCATGACCGGCTGCCCGACGGGACCGTCCCGTACGGTGTCGCCGTGCACGCCGACCGCGACGACGTCCTGCGCGCCGTGGCGCGACGCCACCGCGCGACCGCGATGGCCTGGCCCGCGCTGCCCGCCGACGTGGCGCCCACCGCGCCGGCGCACTACCGCGACGTGGGGTTGGTGAACTTCCTGTGAGCAGCCCGCAGCGCTGGACGATGCTCGGCGACGCCGACGAAGCCCGCTGGCAGCGCGCGCTGGACGCGTACCCGGGCGCGCCGGTGTTCCAGCACTGGGGATGGGGCGAGTTCCAGCGCGGCGGAGGCTGGACCCCGATGCGCCTCATCAGCGAGCCGCGCGACCCGTCGCGCGAGACCGCGGCGGTGGCTCAGGTGCTGGGCCGCCGGATGCCCGAGGGCACCATGTTCGCCTGGGTGCCGGGCGGCCCGCTGGTGTCCGAGCCGTCGCGCACCGCCGAGATGATGCAGACCCTGCACCGCACGCTGCTCGACGAGTTCGGCCGCTGCTACACGCGCTGCAACGTGATGGCGCCGCACGACAAGGGCACGTTCATGATGACGAACGCGTCGATGCGGCGCCCGAACCGCCC
>JBIIHV010000148.1:0-4928 GCA_044235415.1 Ilumatobacteraceae bacterium
CACGATTCCGCCCACCACGACCACCGTCCGGCCGACTACCACCACGTCGACGACCACGACCACCGTCCCACCGACCACCACGTCGACGACCACGACCACCGTCCCACCGACCACCACGTCGACCACCACGCCCGAGACCTCCACCACCGTGACGTCAACCACCGTGACGTCAACCACGACCGCGCCGACCACGACCACGATTCCCGGACCGGCGCCGACCGATCCGCCCGGTGACGAGGTCGTCATTCAGGTGGAGACCCTGACCCCTGACGGCGGCGGCACGATTCCGGTCCCGCCGGGCACCCGTCGCCTGGTGTGCAACGCCGACTGCCTCAAGCGGATCTTCAGCGACGCCGCGCCCGACGTCGACAGCGCGGAGATCAGCGCGGGCGGCGAATCGATCGTCGTGACGCGAGACGACACCGAGGTGCGGATCCCGCTTGACGATGGCTCCGACGAGGTCGTCGTCACCCTGCGTGACAAGAACGGAAACGAGAGCGGCACCCTCCGCGCCACGACCGTGATGGACGACGGGCCGGGCATCTACCTCTGGTGGTGGCTGCTGCTGATCCTGATCCTGGTCGCCATCGCGATCAAGGTCTGGCGCGACCGCCGCGCGTCCAAGAGGATCGCGCCGTAGGCCCCACACCCGGGAGCCGCGCACGCGCCAAGGCGCTCGCTGCCGCCGCGATGGCGGCGCTCGTCGTGGTGGCTGCCGCGTGCAGCGGCGGTGCTGCTGCGCCGACGATCGAGGCTGTCCCGAAGGCGACGGCGCTGCAGCCGACGACGAACGGATTTGCCTTCGCCAACTTTCCCGCGGCGATGGTTCCGGAGGAGCTCGACGGCAACGACCTTCTGACGATGTTCGGGTCGGCCGCCTGCCAGGACGGCGTCGCCGACCCCTGTACGCCGACCGCAGAAGCCGCTGTGTGGGCGCAGATGGTCAACCAGGCGCGCGGTGCCGGCCACTGCGCAGGCATGGTGGTGCAGGCGGCCCAGCGTTTCCGGCTCGACGAGCTGCCCGCGACCGTCGACCTCGTCAACACGGGTGACGTCACGCACGGCATCATCAGGGCCTTTGCGACCCAGTTCCTCCCCGAGCCGCAGCAGGAAGCCGACGCCTGGGCCAAGCGGTCGATGCGCGAGATCGTCGCCGAGCTCGCCACGTCGTTCGGCTCACCGAAGCCCACGTGGACCCTCGGCCTCTACACAGACGTCGGCGGCCATGCCGTGCTGCCCTACGCGGTGGAGTACCCGGACGCCGACACCGCGGTGGTGCAGGTGTACGACTCGAACTGGCCGGGTCGGAACCGCTACGTCGAGTTCGACCTCGCCGCCGACACGTGGACCTTCTCGTTCTCCGGCGACGACCCCGCCACCGACCCCGCCCCGTGGACGGGCGGAAAGGGCGACGCCGACCTGACGGCGCTCGACACCCGCGTGGCCGCGACCTGCCCGTTCTGCGGCACGACCTCGAACGTGCAGTCGTCGATGCTGGTGATCCGAGCCACCGACCCGAACTGGACCGTCGAGACCCAGAACGGCACGTTCTCGCCGCTTGCCGACGCGCCGGTCGAGGGCGTCATCGCCCGGCCGATCCAGAGCGGCGCCGCCGGATCCGGACCGCAGACCTACGACTACGTGGTGCTCGTCAACGGCACCCGGTTCACCCTGAACCTGCCCGATCCGACGAGCGCGTTCATCATCAAGCCCGACTCGATCTCGCGGGTGCTGACATCCGGCGGAGGACCATCGCCGATCGTCGTCGGCGACGGGACGATCTCGGTCGCCGACCCCGAGACGAGCCTCACGGTCGCCAGTAACGACCTCGTGCTGCAGACGTCGGGCACGTCGGCGACGGTGAACGTCGGCGCCACCCAGCTGGACGTGGTCGTCAAGACGCCCGAGGGCGAGCAGTTCTCGTTCACCGTGTTCGGCGAGGCGCCCGAGGCGCTCATCCAGTTCGCCGTCGACGACATCGGCCCCGTGCTCGTGGTCGTCACCGACTTCGTCGCCGAACCCACCACCATCCGCGAGATCCGGCCCGACGGCTCCGAGACGGTGACGACGACCGAGGAGCCGCTGGAACTCACGAAGGTCGCACCGGACCTACCCGACGCGCTGCGCCCGGACGACGTGAAGCCCGGCCTGCCGCCGGTTGCGCAACGCGACCTCGCCAACCCCGATTACCGCGTGGACGCCGCGTACGTGCCCCCCGCGGATGCGGTGACGGCAACGACGGCGCCGGGCGACTCGGGGTCGAGTGCCGTGGCCGCCGGCACGACGACGACCGCCCCAGCCGCGCCGTCAGCCGGAACGTCGACCTCCACGACGGCAGCGGCCACCACGCCGACGACGAGGCCCCCGACGCGAACGACCCTTGCCCCGTCGTCGACCAGTTCTTCCTCGACCAGCTCGTCGAGCACCACGGCGGCGCCACCACCACCGCCCGCACCGACGACCTCGTCCACGACCACCACGACGGCACCTTCCTGCACGCCACCTCCCGTGACCGTGCCGCCTGGACCGCACCTCTACGCCGCGACCGGGCTCAACTATTGGGTGTACCTCAATGGCGACTGCTACGGGAATGCGCCTCCGGTGCCGCCGCCGGGACCGATCACTGGCACCGGCACCTTCACGAAGGTCGACGAGGACTGGGGCGCCGGAGGACCCCCCGGCAGCGGCACCGGCGACTACTACATGATCGAGTACAAGGGCTACCTGTGGCCGCCCAAGGCTGCGCAGTACTGGTTCTGCGCGTACACGGACGACGGGCACAAGGTCAGCATCGCCGGCACCCTCCTCGGCGACATCTGGACCGACCGTTTCGCGCACTGCGGCAGCACGTTCTCGTACACGTTCGACGGGTCGGCGAAGACGTTCGACATGTGGTACTACGAGCACGACGCATCGGCCTCGTCGCGCCTGCGGTACAACGTCATGGACGCCGGCGACCCGAATGGATGGGACGCGGTCCCCGAGTCGTGGTTCTCGAACCTCATGCAGCCGTCGACGCCGTCAGCCCCGACGAACCTGTACCTCGAGCCGGTGGACGGCGGCATGAACCTCTCGTGGTCGCTGCCCCTCAGCACCGGCGGATCGCCGATCACCGACTACCAGGCGTTCTACGCGACCAACATCGCCGGTCCGTGGGAGGTGTTCGCCGATCCCGTCTCGACCGTGAAGGAGATCGCGGTGACCGGGCTCACCAACTCCACGAACCACTGGTTCAAGGTCGTCGCCAAGAACTCCGACGGGTACGGCGACCTGAGCGCGATCTCGTCGGCGATCGCGCCCGTGGCGTACGCGGCCGCACCGGCGAACCTCGTGCTTTCGGGCAAGACGAACACCACCCTCACATTCAGCTGGGATCCGCTGGTGCACTCGGGCGACAACTACCGGATGTTCTGGAGCCAGAACGCCGACGTCTCCTTCCCCACCTACACCGGCACGGGAGGGACGAGCTACACGATCACGGGACTGACGCCCTCGACGACGTACTACTTCCGCCTCGCGGGCTGGAGGAACGGCGTGCCGGCCGACGTGCTGCAGTACCGCACGAGCCAGTGGAGCGTGATCGTGTCGGCAACCACCAACCCGTAGGACCGCGCCGGTGCGCGCTACTGGCGCGACTCGATCGCCCGGGCCTCGGCGTCGGACGTGCGCACGTCGGGTGCGCTGACGATGCGGAACTCGACCCAGTGCAGGCGGCCCGCGAACGGGAAGGGCCCGGAGTAGCGATCGGTCACCTGCGAGCCGCCGTCCTCGCCGACCGTGGCGCCCACGCTCGAGATGATCCGCATGAACGCCGGAAGGTGCAGCGACCCCGCATCGGCGCCGTCGACCACGAGCGACACGTCTGCCGTCGAGTCGCCGCGCCGGAAGCGCACCGACAGCAGCGACTCCCCTGACGGCACCTGCACCGACGACGACGCGACCTGGTGCGCGCCGAAGTAGTTGTAGTCGAACCACAGACGGTCATCGTCGACGAAGATGCTCAGCCCCGCGTTCTCCGTGCCCGTGGCGAACAGCACGCCGCCGTCACCCGTTGACCGCGTGACCTTCGCCTCGAAGTCCCACGAGCGGCCGCCGATCGGCGCGCACGCCTGCGTGGGGATGCGGGCCATCGGCGGAAAGTAGCGGTACGTCCGGTCCGGACGGTGCGGTCCGTGCTCGTGCGTGCGCACCTTGAACAGGGCGACGCCGCGGTCGTCGAGCGGGAGCACGCCGTGCTCCTCGGCCTCGCGCCACCAGAGGTCGACCATCTCGCGAACCTTCTCGGGCATGTCGGCGGCCAGATCGCGAGTCTCCGAACGGTCCGTCGACAGGTCGTACAACTCCCACACGTCGTCGTCGAACGGCACGCCCATCGTGTGGCGGGTGACCGCCTTCCAGCCGTCGGCGACGATCGCACGATGGCCGGCGTTCTCGAAGTACTGCACGCGCTTGCGGCCGGTAGCGGATGCGTCGTCAAACGCGTAGGCGAACGAGGTCCCCGTGACCGGCAGCTGCTCGACGCCCCGGTGCACTGCCGGAGGATCGATTGACAGCAACTCGTAGATCGTGGGAACCACGTCGCTGACCGTCGCGAACTGGTCGCGGATACCCCCGTGGTCGGAGATGCCGCGCGGCCAGTGCACCACCATCGGCACGTGCACGCCGCCCTCGTGGGTGTTCTGCTTGTACCACTTGAACGGCGTGTTGCCAGCCTGGGCCCACCCCCACGGATAATTGGAGTGGCTGTGCGGTCCACCGATGTCGTCGATGCGGGCGACGGCTTCGTCGGGGCTCTCGATCAGCATGTTGAAGAACTTCATCTCGTGCAACACGCCAAATGGCCCGCCCTCCTGGCTGGCGCCATTGTCGCTGTGCAGGACGACGATCGTGTTCTCGAGTGCGCCGATCTCGGCGAGCCCGTCGAGGTA
>JBIIHV010000150.1:0-4908 GCA_044235415.1 Ilumatobacteraceae bacterium
ACCATCCCGTGGTTCGCACCCGAAAGGTTTCCGACATGTCGCGTCGCACATCCCTGATCCTCGTCGCCGTTGCGCTTGCAGCGGCGTCCTCCGTCACAGTCGGCGCCCCCGTCTCCGGCGATCCAGGCGCGAGTCCCCTCTCGGGTCGACCCGGTGGAGCGGGACGTCCCGTGGTGATGGTGAAGCTCGACAACACCGGTCCGGCGCGCCCGCACACCGGCCTGCGCGAAGCGGACCTCGTCTATGTCGAGGAAGTCGAGTGGGGCGTGACCCGGCTGGCAGCGATGTACAACTCGGACATCCCGATGGTGGTGGGTCCGGTGCGCAGTGCGCGGATATCCGACCTCGAGATCCTCGAGCAATTCGAGCGTCCCGGCCTCGTCTACAGCGGGGCCAACGACGCGATGGTCCGCCTCATCCGCCGCTCCAATGCCACGAGCCTGTCGCCCTCTGAGAAGTCCGGCTACTTCTACCGCGACAAGAGCAAGGAAGTCCCGAACAACCAGATGCTCAAGCTCCGCGGCATGCTCTCGACCGTCCGGAACCTCTCACCGGTCGAGGACATCGGGTTCCTCTTCGACGCGGCCGTCCCGGCGGGGGGCTCGCCGGTGCGGTCGTTCCTCGTGCGCTGGCCGAACGCCACGGTCGGCGGCAGCTGGACCAGGTCCGGCTTCGCCATCGAGGTGGACGGCTACGTCCAGCGTGACCAGGTCACGAAGCAGGGTGTCGTCGCTCGGACGGTCGTCATTCAGTTCGTCGAGCAGGGCGTGTCGCGCTTCGGCGACCGCTTCGGCGGCAAGACGCCATTGGTGAAGGTCGTGGGTGACGGCTCCGCGATCATCCTGCGCAACGGAGTGCGCTTCGACGCCACGTGGTCGCGGCCGACCCCCGACTCCGGCACGTCGTTCCTGGTCAACGGACAGCCGTTCCCGTTCGATCCGGGCCAGGTGTGGGTGCTGCTGGTCGATCGTCGCAAGCCGCAGTCGGCATCCTTCCGGTAGACGCACGGGTCCCCGCCGACGGCTGCCAGGTCGGGACCATGGTCGTGCTGTCGCGGTAGTCGGGTCTCGAGGGGTCTGACACTCCGCACGCTTGCGTGTCGTCATGGCGCTGGCGGTTGCGGATGATCGATACGCGCGGCGGACCTCGCGCTGGCCGGGTCGCGGCCGGTGGGCACAGATCGCGGCTGTTGCGCTTCTCGCCGCGGTCGTGGTGCCGGGGATCCGTGGTGCCGCGTTGTCCGCTCTCGGGTACCGCGTCTACGTGGTGGAGTCCGGGTCGATGGAGCCCGCGCTCGGCGTAGGCGACGCCATCCTCGTCCGCGACCTCAAAGGATCGCGTGGCGGATCCGTCGACGTCGGCGACATCATCACCTTCGCCGTCGACGGCGGCACGTTCGGCACCGTGACACACCGGGTCGTGTCGGTCGTCGACTCGCCCGTCGGCCAGCGGTACGTCACGAAGGGCGATGCCAACCGCGCAGCGGACTCGTCCCCGGTGGCTCCCGACCGGATCGTCGGTGAGGTCGTCGCTCGGTTCCCATGGATCGGAAGTGCGTCGCGGTTCCTGTCGGGGCTGCCGTTCCTGCTCGCAATCGGCGCCGGATATGGCGCAACCCTTCTCGCAGCCGGTGCTCGGGGCGCCCGCGAGCGCAAGGTCCCGAAAGGGAGACATCAACCACCACAGGAAGGGAGCAGGACATGAACAACGCAATCACCCCACGGAGGCGCGGAAGGCGCCGCTGGCCGATCATGGCCCTGATCGCCGTCGCGGCGGCGGGAACCGGCATCGGCACGTTCTCGCTGTTCACCGACGTCCAGTCGCCGGCTGCGAACACGTTCGAGTCGGGGACCGTCGAACTGGGCCTCGGCTCGGCGACGAGCTCGTGCACCGTTCCCGTTCTCGTTCCCGGCGACTCGTCGACGGGATGGGGTTCGGGATCGGCGGACCGTCCGGTGTGCCGTATCGAGTTGATGTACACGGGAAGTGCCGACGCGTGGCTCGGCGTCGACGTCCTCGTCGACGGCGTGGCGTCGAACCTGTTCACCGGCGGCACGGACGGGATCCAGTTGAAGCTCCGTACCGATGCGGGTGTCACCGTCCTCGACGGCACGGCCTATCGGGATTCGGCGGGAACGGCGCGTACCCTCGCCGTCGGCACGGAGGTCGATGGCATCCTGCTCGCCGACGTCCCCGCCGTCACGGGCGACACGGTGATCGTCGAGCTCGATTACCTCCTGCCAACCGCGGCGCCCAACGCCATGCAGGGACGGGACACCACGGTGACCTTCACGTTCCGGGCAGCGCAATCCTCCAACCAGCCGGTCCTCGGCTGCGTGGCGGGTCGCCAGTGCGGCACGATCACCTGGGGCTGATTCCGGCCGATCGCCGCGCACGGACGCGGGCGGGGGTGGTGGTTGCGACGCTCGTCGCGGCCGCCACCCCCGTGGTCGCCGGCTCGGCAGCCGCATTCCACGATGCGGTGCCGCCTCGGACCGCCTCGCTTGCCGCAGCGGTGTTCGCACCGTCGAGCGCAGGCGTCGTGGTGGCATCGCTCGTGACCGGCGGTGTCGCGCTGTCGTGGACGGTCTCGGTGGCGGGTGCTGCGACGGTGACGTACCGGGTCCAGCGCAGCGACGACCTCGGTGGCACCGTCGCCGTCTGCGCGGGGGCCTCAGCCGCCGTCGTGACGTCCGGAACGGCGGGGTGCGTCGACTCCACGGCGCAGCCCGGACGCACCTACCGGTATGTACAGCAACCCGTGCTCGTGCGGAACGGCGTCGACACGTGGTCGCAGCCGCCGAGCGCCCCGAGTTCACCCATCTCCGTGCCCGCCGTCGTCATTGGGCCGAGGTTCGTCTTCGCGTCGGTCTCGGCGGCCGTGACCTCGACGAAGTCCGGACCCGTGTCGCTTTCGTATCCGGCTGGGACGGCACCCGGCGACCTGCTCGTGCTCGTTTCCTTCGGAGGACGTTCCTCGCTGCCGACGCTCCCAATCGGATGGAGCGAAGCCGCCTCCGTCAGCACGAGGGGGTCGGATGCGTCGCACCTCTTCGTGGTGTGGAGGGCGGCAGATTCGTCCGGATCGGTGTCCTTCGACGCGCAATCGAACTCCGCCGGCACCGTGACGCGCCTGCTCCGGTACGCGCGCGCCACGGGGGTCACGGATCCTCCCTCGCTCGCGGGTCCAACCGCGTCGGGCGTTGCATCGACGGGTGCCACGGCGACGTCGGCGGGGGTGGCGACGACCGCGGCGTCGGCGACCGTGGTGGAGTTCGCCGCGATTCGTGAGGCCACGGCGATTCGTCTCGTGTCGAGTTCGTTGGGCGTGCGGGTGGCCGAGAGTGTCGCACCGGGACGTGTCGCGCTCGCCGTTGGTGTCGCCGATGGGTTCGCGCCTTCGGTGGGTCAGACGACCGGCGCTTCCTGGCAGCAGGACGGCTCGGCCGCCGAATGGCTCTGGGCGTCGGTGGCATTTCGCTGAGTCCTGCGGGGCGAGGTCGGGGGATGGGGACTACTGTCGGGCGCATGCACATTCCTGACGGGTTCATCGATGCCCCGACATCGCTGGCGTTCGGAGTCGTCGCGACTGCGGGGGTCGCGGTGGCGATCCGGGCGGCGCGACGAAGCCTCGATGAACGGGCGGCGCCCCTTGCGGGACTCGCTGCGGTGTTCGTCTTCGCCGCCCAGATGATCAACTTCCCGGTTGCGGCCGGCACCAGTGGCCACCTCCTAGGAGGCGCGCTGGCCGCGGTGCTCGTGGGTCCGGCGGCAGGCGTGCTCGCCCTGACCGTGGTGCTGGTGCTGCAGGCCTTCTTGTTCGCCGACGGCGGGCTGTCGGCGCTCGGCTTGAACGTCACGAACATCGCCCTGCTCGTCACCGTGGCGGCATGGGGGGTCTTCCTCGCCCTGCGGGCGATCCTGCCGAAGACCCGTGCGTCGGTCACGGCGGCTGCGGCCATTGCCGCCTTCGTCTCGGTCCCCGTGTCGTCGATGGGGTTCGTCCTGCAGTACGCCCTTGGCGGGACCGGAACCGTCGATCTCGGCACGGTCCTCTGGTCGGTCCTCTCCGTGCACGTCTTGATCGGCGTCGGCGAGGCCGTGATCACCGGATTGGTCGTCGCTTCGGTGATGGCGAGCAGGTCCGACCTGGTGACGGGATGGCGGCCGCGGCGCGCAGCGTCCCTGTCGGCGGCGGCATGAGCACGTCGGTGGGTATGCGCTGGTTCCTCGTCGCGGGCGCGGTGGTCGCGCTCGCGGTAGCGGGCGTCGCGTCGTACTACGCATCACCGGATCCCGACGGGCTCGAGCGCGTCGCGGAGGACCAGGGGTTCATCGACGATGCGACCGATCACGGACTCGCCGATTCGCCGCTGGCTGACTACGGCATCGCCGGGGTGGAGGATGCTCGGCTGTCGGTCGGACTCGCGGGCGTGGTCGGTGTCCTCGCCACGGCGCTCGTCGCCGGAGGCGGTTTCTGGTTGCTCGCCCGTCGCAAGGGTGGTGACGGCGATCGACGCCCATCCCCGGCTTCCTGACCACGCGGCGCCGGCCGACCGGCACGAGGACCACCACCACGGGCACGACGTCGGTGAGCGGCTCTATCTGCACCGCCACACGCCGGTGCACCGCCTGCCGGCGCACCTGAAGATCGTTGCGGCCGTCGCGTTCGTGTCCGTCAGCGTCGCGACGCCGATCGCGCGGTGGCAGGCGTTCGCGTGGTTCGGGGTCCTGCTCGTCGCGGTGCTCGCGGTGGCCCGCATTCCGATCGCAACCGTCCTCCGCCGAGCCACCATCGAGGTGCCGTTCGTGGCCTTCGCGGCGCTGATGCCGTTCTTCGGGAACGGCGAGACGGTCACGATCGGCCCCTTCACCCTCTACCGCGACGGCCTCGCGGCAGCCGCGTCG
>JBIIHV010000151.1:0-4904 GCA_044235415.1 Ilumatobacteraceae bacterium
GGTCGAGCGCGTGGTGCTGCCCGACTCGTCGCTCCTCGTGCACTACGCGACGGTGCGGATGACGCGCCTCGTCGCGTCGCTCGAGGTGGACGCGGCCCGCATGGCCGCCACCATCGCGTCGAGCCGCGGCCTCGCGCACTCGCAGGCCGTGCTGCTGGCACTGGTCGCCGCCGGGCAGCCGCGGGACGAGGCGTACCGCGCGGTGCAGGAGGCCTCGGCGCGCGCGATGGCCGAGGGACGGCACCTGCGCGACGTGCTGGAGTCGTCCGCGGGGATGCCGCTCGGCGCCGCCGAGCTCGACGCCTGCTTCGACCAGGCCGTGGCCCTTCGCCACGCCCGACGCGCCGTCGACGCGCTGGACGGCCTCGCGTGAGCGCGGCACTGCCGCCGCTCGACCCCGCCCGCGAGGCGCTCCGCCGCCACGTCCTCGCCCATTCGGTGCGCACGGGCACGTTCACACTGAAGTCCGGCCGGACGAGCAACTGGTTCCTCGACACCAAGCAGACCGCGTGCGACCCCGACGGGATCCTTGCGGTGGCCGACGTGGCGCTCGCGCTGCTGCCCCCGGACGTGACGGCGATCGGCGGGCTGACGATGGGCGCCGACCCCGTGGCGTTCGGCGTCGCCGCGGTTGCGGCCGTGCGCGGACGGCCGCTGCGCTCGTTCAGCGTGCGCAAGGAGGCGAAGACCCACGGCATCACGGGCCGCGTCGCCGGAGCCCTGCGCCCCGGCGACGTCGTCGCGGTGGTGGAGGACACGGTGACGCGGGGCACGTCGATCATGGAGGCGGTGGAGGCTGTGCGCGAGTTCGGCGCGGTGCCGGTGCTCGCCACGGCGATCGTCGACCGTGGCGGTACGTGCGCCGCCATGGCACGGGAGGCCGGCGTGGAGTTCGTCGCCATGCTCACCGCACCCGACCTTGGGTACGGTTTCGGCACGTGAGCATTCGTCGCATCGCCGCCGTCGCACTCGTACCCGTCGCACTCGTCGCCTGCTCGGGTGGCGATTCCGACCTTGACTCCATGAATCCCGACTCCATGAACGCCGACGCGACCGCGGTGGAAGAGTCCGCTTCCGGAGGCGACACCACTTCAGGCGGCACCGCCACGACCGTCTCGGATGGGGCGGTGGAGATCTTGGTGGAGGTAGGCGTCGACTCGGGGCCCGACCGCATCGAGGAGGTGGCGCTCGGATCGCTCGTGCGCATCACGGTGACGAACGAGGACGAGGACGACGAGGTGCACCTGCACGGCTACGACCTCGGCGGCAGCCTGGTGGAGGCCGGGGAACCCACCGTGTTCGAGTTCGAGGCGTCGACCGCAGGCGAGTTCGAGGTCGAGAGCCACGTGACCGGCGAGGTGCTGATGATCCTCGTCGTGCGCTGAACGGTCGGCGGCCCGGTGCAGCTGCGCGACCTCTTCGACCTCGACGCACGCTCCGGCGACCGGTTCGTCGGGGCGGGCTGGCCGTATCCCTGGGGCGGCCTCTACGGAGGGCACATCGTCGCGCAGGCGCTGCGCGCGGCGGCGTCGACGGTTGATGGCGATCGGCCGTGCCACTCGCTGCGCGCGTCGTTCATCCGGCGAGGCGATCCGTCGCTGCCCGTCGAGTACGCCGTGGACCGCACGCGCGACGGCCGCAGCTTCACGACCCGTCGCGTCGTGGCGAGCCAGCGCGACGAGGCGATCCTCACGCTCGAGTCGTCGTTCCACCTCGCGGAGCCGTCGCTGCGCGCTGCACTCCCGGCGTGCACCGACGGACTGCCCGGTCCCGACGGACTCGACGACGGATCATGGACGCCCTTCATCCGCCGCCGCACCGTCGACCAGTCGCTGCTCGAGCAGGGCCGTCGCGGAGGCATTGGGCGCATCGGTGCGTGGATGCAGACGGTCGATCAGTTCGACGAGGACGTGCTGAACCGCTGCGCGCTCGCCTACATGTCGGACGACCTACCGACGGAGAGCATCATCCACTCCATCCCAGAGCTGGGCGTCGCGGCCGAGGCGGGACGGTTGATCAACGCGAGCCTCGACCACGCCGTGTGGTTCCACCGTCCGGTGCGAGCCGGCGAGTGGCACTGGCACGAGATGTCGGCAATGACGTACGCGGGATCGCGTGGACTCGCGCTCGGCTACGTCTTCACGTCGTCGGGGGAGCACGTGGCGACGATCTCGCAGGAGACGCTGGTCCGCGTCAAGACCCGCTGAACGCGACGGCGCGGACGGTACCGGCGACCGCGCTCGGTCGACTGCACGAACTGGTGGTCGGGACCGGCGTCGATCCGGTGACCCCGCGCTTTTCAGGCGCGTGCTCTGCCAACTGAGCTACCCGACCAAGGTGGTGCACGCACCACCCAGCGGTCCCGACGGGATTTGAACCCGCGACCTCCGGCTTGACAGGCCGGCGTGAACTCCAAACTTCACCACGGGACCAGTACCTGACGAACAGGACTGACCATTTCTTCTGCACCCCCAACGGGATTCGAACCCGTGCCGCCACCTTGAAAGGGTGGTGTCCTAGGCCACTAGACGATGGGGGCAAGCGTTCGCTCGCCCGTTGGAAGAGCACGGGAAATCTACCAGCCGCTCCCGCCGGTTCGGCATGGGCACGGGACCGTCGGGGTCAGCCGCCCATCCGTGCCCGCACAATGCCCTCGAGCAGCCATCCGAGGTACCCGTACAGCTGGAAGTGCCCGAAGTCCGGGTCCTCGGGGCCGATGTCCTCGGCGTCGGTGTCCTCGGAGACGTCGAGCAGCGTGCCGATCACGAGCCGAAGGTCGTTCAGCGCGCGCATGAGCGCGTCGAGGTCGCCCTCGCCGAGCGCGAGTTCGTCGGACCCGGGATCGCGCCCGAGCACCTCGCCGACGGTGTCCAGCGACGCGAGCCGCGTCGATGCGAGGTCCTCGTGGACGAGGCGCTGGTACTCGGCCTCGTGCTCCGCATGGTCGTGGTAGGCGGCCGGGAAGAGGCGCCGGAGGTGCTCGCTGCGGCCGTCGGCCGCGATCTCGTCGCGCAGCTGGCCGACCAAACCGACGAGCGTCGTGCGATCCTCTGCGTCGACCTCGAGCACGAACCCGTCACCCTCACGACGTACCGGACCCGACCAGTCGCTCACGCGTCGCCGCCGTCCTTCGTCATGGTCGCCCAGAGCCCGTGCTCGTGCAGGCGGTAGACGTCGAGCTCCGCGCGCTCGCGTGTTCCCTGTGAGACGACGGCGCGGCCCTTGTGGTGGATGTCGAGCATCAGCGCGGTCGCCTTCTCGAGCGAGTACCCGAACAGCTTCTGCAGGACGAACGTGACGTACGACATGAGGTTGATCGGGTCGTTCCAGACGATCACGAGCCACGGGCGGTCGTCGACCGTCGTGGTCTCGTCGACGGGTGCGGTTGCGACGTCGGTCACGCGCCCATTGTGCCGTTGTGCAGCCGCGGCCGTGCCGCGACCGGATGGAAGGGCGGACGCGGGCGCTCGTAGTCTGACGGGGTGACGCGCGCCGCGAAGCCCATCGTTCCGTCGCGCGTGGGATCGCTGGTGCTCGGTCACGGCGGGGCGCGTGGTGCGGCGACCGGGTGGCGCGCCTACGTCGCGCTGACGAAGCCGCGCATCATCGAGCTGCTGCTGGTGACCACGGTTCCGACAATGGTCCTCGCCGCCGGCGGCTGGCCCGGCTGGGGACTGGTGGCGGTGACGGTTGCGGGCGGCGCGCTCGCGGCCGGCGGTGCGAACGCCATCAACATGGTGATCGACCGGGACATCGACAGGTTGATGGTGCGCACCCAGCACCGTCCGCTCGTCACGGGGGCGCTGAGTCCGGCGCGCGCGATGGTCTTCGCGGTCCTGCTCGAGGTGGCGGCGTTCGCGGTGCTGTGGCTGGGCGCGAACCTCCTGTCGGCCCTCCTCGCCCTCTCCGCCACCGCGTTCTACGTCGTCGTCTACTCGCTGTGGCTGAAGCGGACGAGCCGCCAGAACATCGTCATCGGCGGTGCCGCGGGCGCGGTTCCGGCGCTCGTCGGCTGGGCTGCGGTGACCGATGGCCTCGCTGCAGCGCCGTGGATCCTCTTTGCGGTCATCTTCTTCTGGACGCCGCCGCACTTCTGGGCGCTGGCCATCCGCCACGCCGACGACTACCGGGCCGCGAGCGTGCCGATGCTGCCCGCGGTCGCGCCGCTGCAGCGGACCGTGCGTTCGATGGTCGCCTACACCGTGGTGGTGGTCGCGCTGACGCTGTGGCTGCCGTTCGTGACGACGGGGCTCGGTTGGATCTACGGCGCTACAGCGGTGTCATTCGGCACCGCGTTCCTGGTTGCCACGGCGAGCATCGCACGACGGCCCACGCCCGAACGGGCCATGTCGGTCTTCTCGTTCTCCATCACCTACGTGACGGCGCTGTTCGCCGCGGTGATGGTGGACGTGCTGGTCGGGTAAGTGCGCAAGCGGGCAAGGTCGGGTGCTCCGGCCGTCCGTTGTTAGTGTCGGGGGCGCCATGACCGCAGTTCAGCCCCCCGCGGCGACCGCCGCACCGCATCGCGCAACGGCCGTAGCGCCGTTGGTGTCGACGGAATCCCGGACGATCGCCGCCGTGGTCGGCGTGCCGGCGGGCATCTGGCTGCTGGTCTACGCCGTCGTCGCAGCCCTGTACTCCCTCGAGCGCATCGACTCGACGCGCCGCATGTTCGAGGACGAGGTGACCGCCCAGTTCGCGTCGTTGCTGCGCAGCACCGCCCTGTACGGATTCGCCGCGCCCCTGCTGCTCGGCACGGCGGTGCTCGTCGTGCCGCGCCTCGTCGGTTCCCGGACCGTCGCACTTGCTCGCACCGCGTTGTTCGGCGGCTGGCTGTGGCTCGCGGGACTCGTCATGGTCGCGTGGGCGGCCGTGGTGGACGGTCGTCCCGGCGCGGAGCCGGC
>JBIIHV010000152.1:0-4882 GCA_044235415.1 Ilumatobacteraceae bacterium
GATGCCGTCCCGACGCGACCTCGAGGAGACCGTCGACCTAACGGTGGCCTACATCCGCGAGGAGACGGTGGGTCCCCTTCGGGGCGCCTTTCGCTGGCTGGGAGTCGGGCTTGTGGCCTCCGTCGCGGTGGTCATCGGCACGGTGATGACCGTGCTGGGTGTGCTGCGTCTGTCGCAGGATCTGCTCTCTGAAATGGGGCCGGCGTGGTCGGTCGTGCCGTATCTCGTCGCGGGCGTGGCGTCGGTCGCGTGGACGGTCGTGGTGCTGTCACGGATCGACCGCGACCGGCTGTCCTGACATGGGTGCGAACCGGGTCACGCGGGACCAGCTGTCGACGCGTCTGGCCGAGTTGCAGGAGTCGATCCCCGGAGTTCGTGCGGCACGGCGCGCGAGGGGAGGCGCAATGGCGGTCCTCGCGGTCCTGGCGCTTGCAGCAGTGCTCCTCCTGAGCCGTCGCTCACCGCGACGTGGCCCCGAGTCCTGATGCGCAACCGGTCCCTGCGGTGACCATGTCGCCGGACGCGTTCCAGCCGGGAGATCCGGCGCTCTTCGTCGACTCCCGGCAGCGCCGCAGGCTCGTCGTGCTGGAATCCGGTGGGCAGTTCCACAGCCACGCCGGCACAATTCCCCATGACGACGTGATCGGCGGACCACCGTGCAGCGAGCACCGCAGCACGCAGGGCGCCCGCTGGATGGTCGCCCGCCCGACGCTGGAGGACTTCGTCCTCACGATGCCCCGAGGGGCACAGGTGATCTATCCAAAGGACCTCGCGGCGATGTGCACGCTCGCCGACGTGGGTCCGGGCATGCGGGTGTTCGAGACGGGGGTCGGATCAGGTGCGCTGTCCATCGCGCTCCTCCGCCTCGGCGCCCACGTCACCGGTTACGAGATCAGGGAGGACTTCGCGACGCGGGCGGGACGCAACGTCCGTCTGTTCCTGGGACCCGGTGTGCAGGACCGTTACGACGTCCACCTCCGCGACAGCTACGAACCGCTCGGTCAGGGAGGGTTCGACCGGGCGATGCTCGACCTTCCGGAGCCGTGGCGGGTCGTTCCCCATCTCGCCGACGCGCTCGTCCCAGGCGGCGTCGTCTGCGCGTACACCCCGAGCATCACGCAGGCAGCGGCAGTGCGGCAGACGCTCTCATCAGGATGGTTCGACGTACGGACGCTCGAGGTGCTCCACCGCGGATGGCACATCGAGGGATTGGCAGTCCGTCCCGACCATCGGATGGTCGCCCACACTGCGTTCCTGACCGTCGCCAGACGGTCGCCTACTACGGCTCGATGAAGATGCACTCCCCGGGGCATTCCTCGGCGGATTCGATGACCGCCTCCAACTGACCCTCGGGAATCTCCGCCATGCCCTCGGCCCCCTGCGGGTTGCCCTTCGCAGTGGCGAAGATCTTGTCCTTTTCACGGACGTAGGCGAGGCCGTCGTCGAGCAGCGTGAAGACGTCGGGAGCGATCTCCTCGCACAGCCCGTCCCCGGTGCACAAGTCCTGATCGATCCACACCTTCATGACTGGTCCTCTCCGTTCCGGGACGCACAACCTCGACTCGGCTGCGCGAGGCGAGGCTACACGCCCCGACTCTCCCCGTGCCGACTCTTGCCTGCGGTCCGATCCAGAGGAGGACCGATGAGCAGGGGTGCGGACGCCTCACTAGGTTGAGACCGTGGCGGCTGGAGCCGAGGAAGGGACTCTGAGGGGCGCCGCGCCCTGGGACTCCGCGAGCGAGACCAGTGAGCCGGACGATGCGGCCGTGGCGCGCATCGCCCGGCTCGAATCGGCGTTGCGCGACGCTCGGGAGCAGATCGTCGTGCTCAGGGAGCGGGTGGATCGCCTGACGTCCCCACCGTCCACGTACGGGACCATCGTCGCCGACAACGGCGACGGCACCGTCGACGTCGCCGTGAACGGAAGGAAGATTCGCGCGGTCCTCGGCTCGGAGTTCGGGCCATCCGGCGCGCGAGTAGGCGCCCAGGTGTCGTTGAACGAGTCGTCGGCGATCGTCGGCGTCCGGGAGGTCGACCGTGTGGGCGAGGTGGTCTCGCTGGTCGACGTGCTCGCCGACGGCATCCGAGCGGTCGTCGACACCGGCAACGACTCCCAGCGCGTGTGCGAGTTGTCCACTGAACTGAGGGGATCGTTGCTCCGTCCCGGCGACGCGCTCCGCATGGACCCGCGTTCGGGGCTGCTGCTCGAGCGCATGGAGCGGCGTGAGTCGGACCAACTGCTGCTCGAGGTCGTTCCCGACGTGACGTACGCGGACATCGGCGGCCTCGATGGGCAGATCGAGCGGATCGCGGACGCGGTCGAGCTGCCCTTCCTCCACGCCGAGCTGTTCGCCGAGTACCGCCTGCCCGCACCGAAGGGCATCCTGCTCTACGGCCCTCCCGGATGCGGGAAGACCCTGATTGCAAAAGCCGTCGCGAACTCCCTCGCCCGGAAGGTGGGGGAGAAGTCGGGCCACGACAAGGCTCGTAGCTACTTCATCAACGTCAAGGGCCCTGAACTGCTCAACAAGTACGTCGGGGAGACCGAACGCCAGATCCGACTGATCTTCCAGCGGGCGCGCGAGAAGAGCGAGGAGGGCTGGCCGGTGATCGTCTTCTTCGACGAGATGGACTCGATGTTCCGGACGAGGGGGAGCGGCATCTCATCCGACATGGAGTCGACCGTGGTGCCGCAGCTGCTCGCCGAGCTCGACGGCGTCGAGAGCCTGCGCAACGTGATCGTCATCGGGGCCACGAACCGGGAGGACCTGATCGATCCGGCAATCCTCAGGCCCGGTCGCCTGGACGTCAAGATCAGGATCGACCGGCCCGATGAGCAGGCGGCCCGGCAGATCTTTTCGCGGTACCTCCACGACGACCTCCCGCTCGACGCAGACCTCGTGCTCCGGGCCGGGTCGCCGACTTCCGCACTCGACCGGTTGGCCGAGGCGGGCGTCTCGAGGATGTACTCCCGGTCGGACGACACCGCCTTCCTCGAGGTGACCTACGAGAAGGGCGAAAAGGAGGTGCTCCATTTCCGCGACTTTGCCTCGGGGGCGATGATCGAGAACGTCGTGAGACGGGCAAAGCAGCGCGCAATCAAGCGCGCAATCGCCGGTGGGTGCCCCGGCGTCTGCGAACAGGACATCGTCGAAGCCGCCCGACAGGAATTCCTGGAGCACGAGGATCTCCCCAACACCACGAACCCCGAGGACTGGGCGAAGATCTCCGGCCGCAAGGGCGAGCGGATCGTCTATATCCGGACGCTTCGCCGAAGGGGATCGGACGCAACCGGAGGGCGGGCGATCGACCGGTCCGGTTCGGGGCAGTACCTGTAGATGGCCGTCCCCAAGGTCTGCGGCATCGAAACCGAGTTCGGCATCGCCGCCCGTGGCGTCGATCTCGGTCCGATGGCGGCGTCGTCGATGCTCGTCCTCGCCCATTCCGGCGGTCTCGCGCCGGTCGGTTGGGACTTCGCCGCGGAGCGCCCCGGATCGGACGTGCGGGGGTTCGATCTCTCCGATCACGGAGCCGCGTGCACCGAGCCGCACCTCGTCAACACGGTGCTGGCCAACGGAGCTCGCTTCTACGTCGACCACGCACACCCGGAGTATTCGTCCCCCGAGTGCCGCGACGCGTTGGAGGTCGTGACGTGGGACCGTGCGGGGGAGGAGATCGTCCGGTCCGCGATGGCCCGCGCAGCGTCGGCACTCCCCGAGGGTGCGGAACTCATCGCCTACAAGAACAACTCCGACGGCAAGGGCAATTCGTACGGTTGCCACGAGAACTACCTCCTCGACCGCGGGATCCCGTTCGCACACGTGGTGCGCGGGGCAACCCCCCATCTCGTCTCCCGTCAGGTGTTCTGCGGTGCGGGGAAGGTTGGATCGGAGGCAGGGTCGTCGGTCGAGTTCCAGATCTCGCAACGACCGGATTTCATCGAGGAAGAGGTCGGCCTCGAGACCACCATTCGACGCCCGATCGTCAACACCCGTGACGAGCCGCACGCGGATCCCGCTCTGTGGCGACGGCTCCACGTGATCCTCGGCGATGCGAACATGTCCGAGAACGCGACCATGCTGAAGGTCGGGACCACCGCGATCGTCCTCGCGATGATCGAAGACGGGGTCTTCCCCAACGGGTTGGAGCTCGAGGATCCGGTGTCGTCGAATAGGACCATCTCCGCCGACCCGACCCTCACCGCCACGGTTCGACTCGCGCGGGGAGGACGCATCTCCGCCCTCGATCTCCAGCGCCGGATCCACGCGGCAGCGCGCTCGTGGGCGACCCGATGCGGGTTGGAGTCCGTCGGGGGGGACGACGTGGGGACGCGCATCCTCGATGGTTGGGAGTCCGTCCTCGACTCGCTCGGCGGGGACCAGTCCTTCGCGGCCCGCGTCGTCGACTGGGTCGCGAAACGTCGCATCATCGACGCGCACTGTGCGCGACACGGGCACCATCCCACGTCTCCCTCCGCCCGCGCGATCGATCTCCAGTACCACGACCTTCGTCCTGATCGGGGTCTCGCAGCGAGGGCCGGGATGCTTCGGGTGGCGGATGACGACGCGGTTGCCCGCGCCATCGTCTCGCCACCTCCGTCGACCCGCGCGTACCTGAGGGGTTCGGTGATCGGCCGCTGGCCAGCGGCGATCCTGTCGTGCAACTGGGACGGCATGGTGATCGCCCTCAACGGCGACCGCACGGTGAGGATCGGACTCGACGACCCCCTCGCGTGGAGCGCAGATCGGGCTGCAGAGATGCTCGCCGGATGCGCGACTCCGGAGGATCTCGTCCGGTCCGTGGGGGCGCACCGTCCACTTGATCGCTAGGGTTTTGCACATGCCGGAGCGTTCGAGGGCCTTGCGCCAGCAGCCACCTGCTG
>JBIIHV010000153.1:0-4868 GCA_044235415.1 Ilumatobacteraceae bacterium
GCGAAGGCTGGCGGCCGGTCTGGAGCTGGAGGCGGCGTTCCGCGAGTCGGTGGCGACGTTCGACGGCTCCGTCGCGATTGCAACCATGTGCGCCGACGACCCCGAGCGCGTGCTGCTCGCGCTGCGCGGCAGCGGCCAGGGCGTCTACATCGGGGTGGCCGAGGACCGGTACATCGTCGCGAGCGAGCCATACGGCGTCGTCGAGGAGACGGCGCGGTACCTGCGCCTCGACGGCGAGACCCCGATGGAACATGGCGACCCTGCGAGCCGGGGGCAGGTGGCGGTGCTCGACGGCGCGCGCGCGGGCACGGCGGAGGGCATCGCGCGCTCCACCTACGGCGGCCGCGCACTTCCGCTCGCCGACGACGACCTCGCGACCGCCGAAGTGACGACACGCGACATCGACCGGGGACCGCACCGCCACTTCCTCGCGAAGGAGATCTCGGAGGCGCCGTCCAGCGTGCGCAAGACGATCCGCGGGCGCATCGCGGAACGGGACGGACGGTTCCGCGCCGACCTCGGCTCCGACTCGGTGCCCGACGCGGTGCGCGCCGCCCTCGCTGACGGCCGGATATCCCGTGTCAGGGTGATCGGCCAGGGCACGGCGGCGATCGCCGGCCGCAGCGTCGCGATGCTGCTCGGCTCGCTCTGCGGCCGCTCCCTCGCGGTGGATGCGCTGACCGCGACGGAACTGTCGGGATTCCAGCTCGGACTGGACATGTCGGACACGCTCGTGGTGGCGATCAGCCAGAGCGGCACGACGACCGACACCAACCGCACGGTCGACCTCGCCCGCACGCGCGGGGCGACGGTCGTGGCGATCGTCAACCGGCGGGGAAGCGAGCTCGCGGCCAAGGCCGACGGCGTGCTCTACACGTCGGACGGCCGTGACGTGGAGATGAGCGTCGCGAGCACCAAGGCCTTCTACTCGCAGGTCGCGGCCGGCGCGCTCCTCGCGTGCGCGATCGCCGAGGCGGTGGGTGCGGGCAGCGACGACGACCGCCACCGCCTGCTCGCCGCACTCCGCCAGGTGCCGTCGGCGATGGCGGAGGTGTTCGGGCAGCGCGAGCAGGTGGCCGAGGCGGCCCGCTCCTTCGCGCCGTCGCGCCGCTACTGGACGGTCGTGGGCAACGGATTCAACGTGGTCGCCGCGGAGGAGGTCCGGATCAAGCTCTCCGAGCTCTGCTACAAGTCGATCGCCTGCGACGTCACCGAGGACAAGAAGCACATCGACCTGTCGTGCGAGCCGCTGATCTTCGTCTGCGCGACGGGCCTCAACGACGGCACTGCATCCGACGTGGCGAAGGAGGTCGCGATCTATCGGGCGCACAAGGCGCTGCCGATCGTGGTGACCGACGGCCCGCGGTTCGACGCGGCCGCGGCGCTGATCCAGGTGCCGCGCCTCGACGCGAACCTCGGCTTCATCCTCGCGGCGGTGGTGGGACATCTGTTCGGCTACGAGGCGGCGATGGCGATCGACTCCCTCGCCCTCCCGCTGCGCGCCGCCCGCGAGGTGGTGGAGCACGCGGTCGAGCGCGGCGGCCAGGGCGAGGCGCTCCTGGCGAGGGTGCGCGGGGAGATGGGCGTGCCCGCCGGGCGCTTCCTCGATGCGCTGGCGACCGGTACCTACGACGGAAACCTCGAGGCGTCGACGGCGGTGCGGACCGTGACGATGCTGCGCGACGTGATGGCGCACGACCCCCTGCAGGCGTACCACGCGAGCACGGGCAAGGTGAGCTCGCCCGAGGCCCTGCTCGACGACGTGACCGCGGCGCTCACGCGCGCGATCGACGAGTTGACGCGCCCGATCGATGCCATCAAGCACCAGGCCAAGACCGTGACGGTCGGCATTTCGCGCAACGACGAAGGCCTGCTCGACCGGGTCCTCGTGAAGTCGGTGCTCGAGGCGGGGGCCCCGCGCGACGGGCTCTCGTACCGCGTGATGAAGGTGGTGGCCGACCTCGACCCCGCAGTGGCGAAGGTGGTGGGCTTCACGCGCTACCGCATCGACGGCGACGCGTCGTCCGACGATGCCACCGTCTCGATCGTCGACAAGGGTGGAGTCGCGCGGGAGATCCCCTCCGCCGTCGAGCGCGGAGGACGGCTCGTCGGCACGAAGCACCGGGTGGCCAGCGACGGCAACGTCCTCGTGGCGCGTGGTCGTCGCGACGGCCGGACCGTGATCTTCGTGCCCGAGACGAAGGGTGCGCACGTCGTGGGGCTGACGCTGCTGCACGTCGTGTTCCACGACCGCCTGCCCGTCGCGACGCTGAAGGCGGTGCTGCAGGGCTATGACAACCGGTACGAGCGCCTGAAGGACTGGGTCATGGAGACCGAGGGCACCTTCCGCGAGGACCGACTCGGCGAGATGTCGGTCGCGGACATGCTCATTCTTCCGGTCAGCGACGCCGCCGACATGTGGCGCACGGGCCGGTCCTGAGCGACGTGATCGGACTCGGGATCGACGCGGTCGACGTCGGGCGGTTCCGGCGCGCCGTCGAGCGCTCGCCCCGCCTGCTCGACCGCGTGTTCACGGATGCCGAGCGCGCTGCACTCGACGGCCGGTCCGACCGGATCCCGGCCCTCGCCGCACGGTTCGCCGCGCGCGAAGCCGCGATGAAGGCGCTCGGCACGGGGCTCGGGGGCATCGACCTGCACGACGTCTGGGTGGAGCGGTCGGCGTCGGGACAGCCCGTGCTCCGGGTCGACGGCCGCGCGGCGGCGCTCGCGTCGCGGCGGGGCATCACCCGCTGGCTGGTGTCGCTGTCGCACACGCGGGACCTCGCCGTGGCAGTGGTCTCGGCCGGATAGCGGTCGTGGTCGCCGATCTCAGGTGGGCGTGGGCGGAGGTCGACCTCGGCGCCTATGCGCGCAACGTCTCGCGGATCGTCCGGGCTGCATCGCCGTCGGCGACGTGGGCGGTGGTGAAGGCGGACGCCTACGGGCACGGCGCGGTGCCGTGCGCGCGCGCCGCGCTGGACGCGGGGGCCTCGGGGTTGTGCGTCGCGACCGTGGCGGAGGGTCTCGAGTTGCGCGGAGAGGGCATAGACGCGCCCGTGCTGGTGCTGGGCGAGCAACCGCCGGAGCAGTTCGCCGCGGCGGTGGCCGCGCGACTCGCGCTGACCGCGTCGCGCACGGACGTGCTGGTTGCGCTCTCGGCCGCCGCGCGATCTGCCGGGATCCCCGCGATGGTGCACGTCGAGGTGGACACCGGCATGCACCGGGTGGGCGTCGAGCCGGGGGAGGTGCCCGTCCTTGCGGGGCGGATCGCGTCCGACGACTGGCTCGACGGGGAGGGGTGCTTCACCCACTTCGCCGTCGCCGACGAGCCGGGCCGTGACGGCACGACGGCCGCGCAGCTCGCCGCGTTCCAAGGCGCGGTCGAGGCGTGCGGTCGTGCGGGATGGCGTCCCCGCCTGCTGCACGCCGCGAATTCCGCCGCGCTGCTGCGTGGCCTCGTCAGGGGCGCCGACGGGTGGATCGTGCGCGCGGGCATCGCGGCGTACGGCATCGACCCCGATCCGGCGCACGACGAACCCGAGGGGTTCGAGCCGGTGCTGTCGCTGCGGGCGCGGGTGTCGCACGTGCAACGGCGGCGCGCGGGCGAGGCCGTGTCGTACGGGCTGCGCCGTCCGCTCGACCGCGACGCAACCGTCGCGACGTTGCCACTCGGCTACGCCGACGGCCTGCGCCGAGACGCCTGGCGCGAGTGCGAGGTGCTGGTGGGCGGACGGCGACGCCGCTTCGCGGGCACGGTGACGATGGACCAGTCGATGGTCGACTGCGGCGACGATCCGGTGTCGGTGGGCGACGAGGTGGTGCTGATCGGCCCACAGGATGGCGGTCGCATATCCGTCAACGAGTGGGCCCGCCGGCTCGGCACCATCGGGTACGAGGTGACGTGCGCGATCTCGCGGCGCGTGCCGCGGAGGTGGGTGCGATGAGCGCGGAACCGGTCGTCGTCCGTGTGTCCGACCGCGCGGGCACCGCGGCCGTCGCATCCGTCGTGGCCGGCCTCCTGCGGCCCCGCGACACGGTGCTCCTCGTCGGGGGGCTCGGCGCCGGCAAGACGGCGTTCGTCCAGGAGCTGTGCGCCGCGCTCGGCGCGACCGAACCGGTGACGTCGCCCACGTTCAACCTGGTCCACCACCATTCCGCAGGTGCGCTGGAGGTGTGCCACGTCGACCTCTACCGCCTCGAGCGGACCGGTGAGCTGGACGACCTCGGCCTCGACGACATGCAGGACGCGGGGGCCGTGCTGGTCGTCGAATGGGGCGACCTCGCGGGCGGCGCGCTCGGCGGGGCGCTGTCGGTGGCGATCGGGGACCTCGGCGGGACGGCGCGCCGTTTCGAGCTCACGGATGAAGGCGGACAGTGGGCGTCGAGATGGCCCGCGCTCGGCCGTGCCCTCGCGGGGGTCGCATGATCCTCCTCGCGATCTCCACGTCGGCCGCCACGGTCGGTGCCGCCATCGCCGACGGGACGGGCGTGCTCGCCGCGGAGGAGGTCGCGTCCGACCGCGCGCACGCCGAGCTGCTCCCCTCGGTCGTGTCGCGGGCGCTGGCTGCTGCCTCGGTCGGCTTCGAGGACCTCGGCTGCATCGCAGTCGACGTCGGGCCGGGGTGGTTCACGGGTCTTCGGGTCGGCATCGCCGCCGCCAAGTCGTTCGCGGAGGTGCTGGACCTTGCGGTCGTGGCGGTCGGCTCGCACGAGGTGCTCGCGGCGACGTCGCCCACCGACCGGGAGCTCGTCGTCCCCGTGACGGATGCCAAGCGTGGCGAGGTCGCGTGGTCGGTGGTCGGCGCGGGCGACGGCAGGATGCTCGTCGCGGAACGCACCGGCACGCCCGCCGAGTGTGCACGTGCGGT
>JBIIHV010000154.1:0-4833 GCA_044235415.1 Ilumatobacteraceae bacterium
GCCCGACGCGTGCCGGTCGAGGTAGTCCCGGTCGACCAGGCCGTCGCGCACGAGGACGTGCATCATCGCGAGCATCAACGCGACGTCGGTGCCGGGCAGCGGTTGGATGAACAGGTCGGCGGCGTCAGCGGTGACGGTGCGCACCGGGTCGATGACCACCACCTTTGCGCCGTTCACACGCGCCTCCTCGACGAACGGCCAGAGGTGGCGGTTGGTCAGGCGGGTGTTGGTGCCCCACAGCAGCACCAGGCGTGCGTGGCGGACGTCGAGCGGGTCGTTGGTGAGGGGTGAACCGATCGCCGAGGCGGTGGCGTTGCGCGCCGCGCCGCCGCACAGGGCGTCGACCTGCCGGGATGCCCCCAGCCGGGCGAAGAACCTGCGGTCGAGCGAACTGCGCATGAGCGAGCCCTGCGTTCCCGCGTCGCCCCACGGCAGCACGGTCTCGCCGCCGTGTCGCGCAACGGCTGCGCCAACCCGCTCGGCGACGAATTGGAGCGCCTCATCCCACGTCGCGGCACGAAACGTGCCGGAGCCCTTTGCGCCGTCGCGGATGAGCGGCGTCAGCACGCGGTCCGAGCTGTAGACGCGGTCGAGCATCCGGTTGACCTTGGGGCACAGCTCGCCCTTGGAGTAGGGGTGGGCGGGGTTGCCGCGCAGGCGGACGGCCCGGCCGTCCTCGACGGTCACCTCCCAGCCGCAGGTGTCCGGACAGTCGTGGTGGCAGGTGCCGAGGACGGTGCGGGTGGCCATCCGCACAGTGTGGCAGTCGGCGGCGTCAGCCGCGGAGCCACCGCAGCACGGGCAGGGCGAGCGCCGCTCCGACGACCTGCACCGCCACGAACATCGGCACGGACGCCGGCTCGATGCCCGCGAACGACACGGTCAGGCTGCGTGCGGCGGTGACCGCGGGATTGGCGATGGACGTTGACGAGGTGAACCAGTACGCGCCGCCGATCCACGCGGCGACGGCCGCGGCGACCGACTTCGGCTTGTTTGCGGAGACGAGGACGATCACCGCCATCAGCCCGGCGGTGGCGACGGCCTCCGCGAACAAGACGTGCACCCCGTCGCGGGGATACTCGGACGGCCCGAACGCGGGGAGGTCGAACATCAGGTTGGCCGCGACCGCCCCTGCGGCACCGCCGACGAGCTGCACCGCTGCGTAGGCAGGCAGGTCGCGCCAGGGACGGCCGTCGAGCAGGCACGACGCCGCCGTGACGAGCGGGTTGAAGTGGGCGCCGGAGATGGGGGCGAACATCGTGATGAGCGCGTAGAGCGCACCCACGGTCGCCCCCGCGTTGGCGAGCAACTGCAACGCGACGTCGCGGGTGAGGAGCTGCGCCATCGCACCCGAGCCGACGACGGCCACGACGAGCAGGGCGGTGCCGATGCCCTCGGCGACCAGGCGGCGTTCGAGCGACGGTCGCTTGGGCACGGTCACGATCCTGACACGCCGAGGTCGGCGAGCAGTGCCTCGACCCTGCGGCGGATCTCGTCGCGGATCGGCCGGACGGCCTCGACCCCGAGGCCTGCGGGGTCGTCGAGGGCCCAGTCCTCGTACCGCTTGGCGGGAAAGATGGGGCAAGTGTCGCCGCACCCCATGGTGACCACGACGTCGGCGGCCTGCACGTCGTCGGCGCTGATTCGTCGGGGCTGCTCGTCGGTGATGTCGATGCCGACTTCGCGCATCGCGGCGGCGGCCGCCGGATTCACCCCGGACGCCGGCATCGACCCTCCGGAGTGCACGTCGACGGCGCCACCCGAGAGGGCACGCAGCCATGCCGCGGCCATCTGCGAACGGCCGGCGTTGTGCACGCAGACGAACAGAACCGACGGAAGTACGTCTTCGTTCATGCACCGGATGCTACGAAGCAGGTTGCGATCGGTTCGGGCGATCAAGTGAACGTCCGGTGAAGATCGCGCGAACGGCTCGACGCCCGGGCTACAGATCGGCGATGACGATGCGGCGCATGCCCATCATCGCCCGCCACGCCCGCTCCGACACCCCGGGGTCGGAGCTACCGAGCCGTTCGCCGAGCGCGCGCGGGATGATCTGCCACGACACGCCGAAGCGGTCGCGGCACCAGCCGCACATGCTCTCCCCGCCGCCGTCCGCGACGAGGGCATCCCAGAGACGATCGACCTCTTGCTGGGTGTCCACCTGGACCTGGAAGCTCACGGCCTCCGAGTGCGGGAACTGGGGTCCGCCGTTGAGCGCGGCCCAGGGTCGGCCCATCAGGGTGAACTCGGCCACGAGCACGGTACCCGCCGGCTTCTGCGCGCCCTCCTGGTAGTGCGACACGGCGCCGAGGGCCGAGTCGGGAAAGAGGGAGACATAGAAGGCCGCAGCCTCGAGCGCGTGATCGTCGAACCAGAGGTACGTGACGGGCTCGTGGATGGCCATGTCGTGCGTCCGCTCAGCGGTTCATGAAGGCGTCGACCGCCACGCCGACAGCAGCCGCCATCCGCTGGTCGAGCGCGTCATCTTCGACGCGGATCTCGTAGGTGTCCTTGATCCGCATGGTTGCCCGATTGACGTGCCCGACCGGACGACCAGAGCCGTCGAGGATGCTGAACTGCACGCGGAACAGCCATGGCAGGTCCGTGGCCATGCCGACTATGCGCCGCGCGATCGCCTTCGCTGCGCTGGTCTCGGTGACGGTCCACGTCCCGGCTGGGGTCTCGACCTTGTAGGTCGACCGTCCGAGCGATGCGCGGAAGTCCTTGGCGATGGTGCCGATCGGGGCGCCGTCGCCACCCGTGACGTCGTAGGTCGACGCGAGCTCGACGATCTTCCGCGCCTTGATGGCGAACAGCACCCCGCTGCCATCGGCGGCCTTGCACGTCACCTGCTCCCGCAGCTTCATGCGCGCCTGCTCGATCGTGCCGAGCTCGACGGGCGTCCCGTCGGTGCGCGACAGGTGCCAGACGTTCTTCATGACGGTGAGCTTCTGGACGAGTTGCAGGGTGTACGGCATGTGGCAACCGTACCGCCGCCACGAACGCCGTGTCGCTAGCGTCTCGGCCGTGCCCCACCTCTCCGGCGAGTACGCCCCCAGCACCAGCGACTGGGTGCGCGAACAGGTCGAGACCTACGAGCGGACGGGCGGCCACGAGGCCGGCACACTGCGCGACACGGGGATCCCGGTGGTCATCGTGTCGATGCGCGGCGCGAAGTCGGGATCGGTGCGCAAGATCGCGCTCATGCGCGTCGAGCACGGCGGCGAGTACGCGCTGGTGGCGTCGAAGGGTGGTGCGCCCGACAATCCCGGCTGGTTCCACAACCTCGCTGCAAACCCCCGTGAGGTGACGGTACAGGACGGCCCCGAGCCGTTCTTCGCGACGGTCCGCCTCGTCGAGGGCGACGAGTACGACGTGTGGTGGGATCGTGCGGTCTCCGTGTTCCCGCCCTACGCCGAGTACCGCGCCCGTACCGCACGGCGCATCCCGATCTTCGTGGCGTCGCCGATCGCCGGTTAGGCGACGCTCGGTCAGACGCCGGTCAGTCCTCGTCGACGCGGCCGGACAGCGCACCGCCGTCGACCACGAACTCCGTGCCCGTGGTGTGCGTTGCCCCGGCGAGGATGAAGAGCAGCATCGCCGTCACCTCGGCGGGTTCGCCGAACCGCCGCAACGGCTGGTCTGCGATGACGTCGTCGCCGTAGCCGTCGATCATCGGTGTGCGCACCGGCCCGGGGTGCAGCGAGTTGACGCGGATGCCGTCCGCGCCGAGCTCCACGGCCGCGGCCTTGGTCAACCCGCGCAGGCCCCACTTGCTGGCCACGTAGGCGGCGACGCCGGCGTAGCCCTGCAGCCCCGCCGTGGAGGAGACGTTGACGATGCAGCCCCCGCCGGCCCGGCGCATCGCTGGAATCGCCGCCCGCATGCCGAGCCACGCACCGGTGAGGTTGACGGACAGCGTCGCGTCCCAGTCGGCCCTCGTCGCGTGCTCCGTGCCGCCGCGGGTCAGCAGGCCCGCGTTGTTCACGAGTCCCCGCACCGGACCGAGCGCCTCGGCCGAGGCCATCGCAGAAACCCACATGGAATCGTCCGTGACGTCGAGGCGGACGTACGACAGCCGATCGTGGTCGGGCGACGCGCACCGGTCGTGCAGGTCGCAGGCGAGCACCGTCGCTCCCGCGTCGAGCAACCCGGCGACGTGCGAGCGGCCGAGCCCGCCGTTGGCGCCGGTGAGCACCACCACCGAGCCGGCGAGGTTGACCGGTCCGGTCACCGCGACCAGCCGCTCAGAAAAACGTCGTGACGACGGAGGTGACGCCGTAGTCGTCGTCCACCACGGGGATGGCGCGCCACTTGTCGAACGCCGTGCACGGGTGCGAGATGCCCGCGACGAGAACGTCGCCGACCTCGAGCACCGCGCCTGCATCGATCGTCACGAAGCCGTGCTGGTCGTTGAGGTCGGTTACGGTCAGCCCGACGGCAGGCTCCACGACGGAGCCGTTCCTGCGGCGCACCCCGAGCGCCACGGGCATCTCGATGTCGTACGCGACGTCGCGCTTGCCGAAGTTGACGAGCGCCAGCCCGGGTTCTGGCCGCGAGATCACGGCGCCGAGCACTTCGAGCGCAGGCTGCAGCGGCGCAGTCGGCAGGCGGCGTCCGAACGGTGTGACACGCTCGTAGAGCCCGTGGTCGTGGGTGACGTAGCAGCCGCTGCGCAGCACCGTGCGCCGTGGTACCGACGACGTCCAGCCGCGGCTGAACGCCGTCGCCACGCGGTCGGGGAACGCCGACCCGCCGGCGGTCAGGACGATCTCGCGTGCGCCCGCGAACCGCCCGGCCGCATCGAGCCGCTGGGCCGTGCCGACGATCCAC
>JBIIHV010000155.1:0-4789 GCA_044235415.1 Ilumatobacteraceae bacterium
GTGCGCACTTGCGCTCCTCGCATTGCCGATCGACGGGTGGCTCACGCTCCTCGTGATGTTCGGAATCGGCGGGTTTAGCAATCCCCTGTACTCGCTCGCCGGGGCGTACACGAACGACTGGATCTCCGTGGAGCACCTCAACGCGGCCGCGTCGAAGCTGGTCACCCTCTACGGCGTCGGCGCCATGGTCGGCCCGTTCGTCGCGTCCGCTTTCATGGACGGACTCGGCAGCAGCGGATTCGCGTGGTCGATCGTCGCGATGCACGGGATGATCGCACTCTTCCTCGTCTACAGGATCAGGGCCTGGCACGCGCCGCTGACCAACAAGCCGTGGGCCGAGGCCTCCGTACCTGCGCGGGCGTTCTTCATTCCGGCGACGATCGTGTCGGTCGGCGCCCGCCGTTGGACGAAACGGTGAACGCGGGCCGGCGCGCGGCCGGCAACCTCGGCACGGGGTTCCGCCGGCTCTGGCTCGCGACGTGGGTGTCGAGCACGGGCGACGGGATGGTCGTCGTGGTGCTGCCGCTCGCAGCCGCCCTGGTGACGCGCGATCCGATCCTCGTGGCGGGGCTCACCACCGCGGCGCGGCTGCCTTGGCTGCTGCTGTCGATGCTCACGGGTGCGTTCGCCGACCGCCTCGACCGCAGGCGGCTGATGGTCGGCGCCGATGCCTGCAGGCTCGCCGTCACCGGGGCGACCGGTGCCGCGGTGCTCGCAGGCGCAGCGAACATCTGGGCGCTCTACGCGTGCGCGTTCCTCCTCGGACTCTTCGAGACGCTCCACGTCAACTCCGCTCAGGGACTCCTGCCCGCCCTCGTCCCCTCGGGTTCGCTGCTGCCGGCCAACGCCCGGCTGTCGAGCGCCCAGATCGCCGCCGCGCAGTTCGCGGGACCGCCAATCGGAGTGGCGCTCTTCGGCGTGGCGCCCGCCCTTCCGTTTCTCGCCAACGCCGCGACGTTCGCCGCGTCGGGCGCGCTCGTCTCGGGAATTCCCGGCGTGCCACCCACCGCCGTCCAGACGACGAGGATTCGCGACGACATCATCGAGGGCATCCGTTTCGTGCGGGGGCACGTGGCCATCCGCCGCCTCGTCGAGATCGTCGCCTTCGTCAACTTCTTCTACTTTGCCGCCGCGTCGCTCCTCGTGCTGTACAACGAGGAGGTGCTGGGCGGCGGCAACGCGTCGTTCACCCTGATGTCGGTGGGGGCGGCGGCCGGCACCGTGGCGAGCCGGTTCCTCGTCGCCCCGGTCTCGCGTCGGCTCGGCGACTCGCGGACCATCGCGGTGTCCATCTGGACCTGGGCACTCACGGTCACGGGCCTCGCCATGGCGCCGAACCCCGCCGTCGCCGTCGCGATGTTCACGGTGCTCGGCGTCGGCAACGGGCTCTGGATCTCGCTGACGACCACGATCCGGCAACGGCTCACGCCGGAGAGGATGCTCGGCCGCGGCAACGCCGTGTTCCGCACCGTGTCGTGGGGCGTGGTGCCCTTCGGCGCCGCCCTCGGCGGGGTGATTGCGCGCTTCGCCGGACTGCGGGCTCCGTTCGTCGTCGCCGCCGTCGCGACGCTGCTGTGCGCGGTGTTCTCCCGACGGCTGCTGCGGCCGGTGACCGAACTTGGCGCAACCAGCCCCGCTGCATAGACCGCAGGCCGTCCCACGGATCGAGCGAGGCGTGCCCGCGCACTACCGTCGGTCGCGATGCAGCTCGCCCACGACGTGCGCCGCGACGCGCGATGACCGTGCTCTGGGTTGCGCTGGCAGGCGCGACGGGATCGGTGCTGCGGTGGCGGCTCGGCGTCGCCTTCGGTGCGCGGCCCGCGACAACCCTTGCGATCAACGCCTCCGGCTCGTACGCGCTCGCCCTCCTGGTGTCCGGTCCATGGACGTCGCGCCTGGACCCCGCGGTCGTGACGGCGCTCGGCACCGGACTCCTCGGGGCGTACACCACCTTCTCGACGTTCAGCCACGAGACCATGGGCCTCGTGCGCGAGGGACGCGTTTCCGTCGCGATGGGCTACGTGGCGGCGATGCTCGCCGCCGGCCTGCTCGCCGCCGCCGCAGGGTGGGCGACGGGTCGGGCGCTCGCGTGACGCACGCCAGCCCGACCAGACCCCTCACACGATGATCAAGTACATCGGCTCGAAGCGCAGGCTCGTTCCGGTGCTCGCCGAGCTGTTCCAGCGCTCGGGCGCGCGGACCGCGCTCGACGCGTTCACCGGCACCACCCGCGTCGCACAGGTGCTCAAGCAACAGGGCGTCCACGTCACCGCCGTGGACACCGCCCGCTACGCGAAGGTGTTCGCCGATTGCTGGATCGCGACAGATGCCGCCGCCGTCGACCGCCGCGCGCTCGCCGAGGAGGTCGCGCGACTCGGAGCGCTGCCGGGCGAGGCGGGGTACGTCACCGAGACGTTCTGCCGGGCGTCGCGCTTCTTCCAGCCGCACAACGGCGAGCGGATCGACGCCATCCGCTCGGCAATCGAGCGCGACCACTCCGACGGCCCGCTCCGTCCGCTCCTGCTGGCGTCGTTGCTCCTCGCCGCCGACCGCGTCGACTCGACCACCGGCGTGCAGATGGCGTACGTGAAACAGTGGTCCGCGCGGTCGCACCGCCCATTGGAACTGCGCGTCCCCGACCTGCTCGACGGTCCGGGCGAATCGTTGCGCGGCGACGTCTCCGTGCTCGCACCATCGCTTCCTCCGGTCGACCTCGCCTACCTCGACCCTCCGTACAACCAGCACCGCTACGAGTCGAACTACCACGTCTGGGAGACGCTCGTCGCCTGGGACGCGCCCGAGCACTACGGAGTCGCGTGCAAGCGGACGGACCTGCGCGATCCGTCCGGTCGCAGCGCCTTCAACGGGCGGCGGACGATGCCCGACGCGCTGCGGGCGCTGATCGCCGGCGTGCGCGCCGAGGTGCTCGTCGTGTCGTACAACGACGAGTCCTGGATCGGCCGCGACGAGCTGATCGACATGTGCTCGCAGCGCGGCGAGGTGCGGCTCCTCGCCTTCGATTCCCGCCGGTACGTCGGGGCGACCATCGGCGTCCACGGCCCGACCGGGGAGCGCGTGGGCGAGCCGGGCCGCCTCCGCAACGAGGAATGGATCGTCGTGGCTGGACCGGGACGGATCGTCGAACGGATGACCGCGGCCCCGCTGACGGCGCATCGGTAGATTCGTCGCGGCATGGACGGAGCCGCGATCGTCGACAACCTGTTGAGCCCGCCCGTGCTCGCCTTCGTCGTCTCGCTCGCCGCGGCCCTGCTGCGCTTCGACCTCCGCCTGCCCGAGGCGCTCTACCCGATCCTCTCGTCGTACCTCCTGCTGGCAATCGGTCTGAAGGGCGGCCGCGCGCTCGCCGACAGCGGACTCGCCGACGCGTGGGCCCCGCTCGTGGCATCGGTCGGACTCGGCGTCGTCACGCCAATCCTCGCATTCGTCCTCCTTCGCGGTCTCGGTCGGATCGGCCGCACCGACGCCGCGGGCATCGCGGCGCACTACGGATCGGTCTCGGCCGTGACGTTCACCGTCATCGTCGCGACACTCGACTCTCGCGGCACCGCGCACGAGGGGTACATGGCGGGCCTGCTCGCCGTGCTCGAGGTGGTGGGGATCGTCGTCGCGATCTCCCTCGCGCGCGACTCGTCGACGCGCTTCGGTCGCGCGGTGGGCGAGGTCGTGCGCGGACGCAGCATCTCGTTCCTGCTCGGCGGCATCGTCATCGGGTGGATGGCCGGCGGGGACCGTCTCGCGCCGGTCGATCCCGTGTTCACGGGGCTCTTCACCGGCGCGCTCGTCCTGTTCCTCGTCGAGATGGGCGCGCTCGCCGCCGAGCGCCTGCGCGACGTGCGCACGGCGGGGTGGCGCCTCGCCGTGCTGGCCGTCGCCATCCCGCTCGTGAACGGCGCCGTCGGCGCGCTCGCCGGAGCCGGCATCGGACTCTCCACCGGCGGCACCGCCATCCTCGCGACGCTGGCGGCGAGCGCCTCGTACATCGCGGCGCCGGCCGCTGTGCGCATCGCGCTGCCGAAGGCCAGCCCGGGGCTGTACGTCACGGCATCGCTCGGGATCACCTTCCCGTTCAACCTCGTCGTCGGCATCCCGCTCTACATCGCGCTCGCCGAGGCGCTGACCTGACGGAGGACCGATGAACACCGTGACCCGACAGCTCATCACCATCGTCGCCGAGGCCGTCGTCGAGCGACGGCTCATCGACGACCTGAAGGCGTGCGGTGCGCGCGGATACTCCGTCGGGCACGTCTCCGGGGAGGGCGCCACGGGGCGCCACCTGCTCGCCCTCAACGGTCCGAGCGTGCGCATCGAGTCGGTCGTCACCGACGAGGTCGCGCAGGCGATCCTCGACCGCCTCGCACGCGACTACTTCGAGCGCTTCGCCGTCGTCGCGTGGCTGTCGACCGTGCAGGTCGCGCGCGGCGAGCGCTTCTGACGCGCCGCACCGGTCTGCCGCGCACCGGCCGCCACTAGGCTGGTGGGCGAAGGGGAGTATCCCCGCGGGGCGACCCGCGACCCGACGTCGTCATCACGACCGGCACGCCGGTCCGGCGCGGGAGCAAGGGAGAGACCTTCGGACCGCCATATCGCGCCCCGAAGGGAATCTCCATGACCACGCCGTCCTCCGCCCCGCACCGTGCGCTCGAGCTCGTGTCGCCGCATGCCGCCAGCGCCGACCAGGTCGCGCGCGACCTCGGAACCGGGATCGCCTCGGGCCTCTCCGGCGACGAAGCGTCGCGTCGGCTCGATGCCCACGGTGCGAACGAACTGG
>JBIIHV010000156.1:0-4736 GCA_044235415.1 Ilumatobacteraceae bacterium
TGCTCACGTGCACCGGCCGCACGATGGAGCAGAACCTCGTCGAGATGGCGCCGCCCGATCCCGACGGCGACGTGGTGCGGCCGCTCTCCCGGCCGATCCACGTGCAGGGCGGCATCAACATCCTCTCGGGGTCGCTCTCGCCGCTCGGTTCCGTGGTGAAGGTCGCGGGGCTGACGCAGGACCAGATGTCGTTCGAGGGCCCGGCGCGGGTGTTCGACGGCGAGGACGGTGCGATGGCGGCCGTCATGTCCGGCGACATCGCACCGGGCACGGTCATCGTCATCCGTTACGAGGGTCCGAAGGGCGGCCCGGGGATGCGTGAGATGCTGGCGATCACCGCGGCGCTGAAGGGTGCCGGCCGCGGTGCCGATTGCGCGCTCATCACGGACGGGCGCTTCAGCGGCGGCACGTGGGGGTTCTGCATCGGCCACGTCGCGCCCGAGGCGGTGGACGGTGGGCCGATCGCGTTCGTGCGCGACGGCGACCGCATCCGCATCGACGTGCCGACGAAGCGGCTCGACCTGCTGGTCGACGAGGCCGAGCTCGCCGAGCGCCGGAAGGGCTGGCAGCCGCTGCCGCCCCGCTACACGAGCGGCGTGCTCGCGAAGTTCGCCAAGCTTGTGCGCGGTGCGGACATGGGCGCCGTCACGAACGTCTGACCGCTTCGTTCAGGAGAGTCGCTCGACGAGCGCCCGTCCGCCGACGATCAACAGGGCGAGCACGATCGCCGTCACCACGATGAACGATGGGGGAGCCCCGTCACCGAACGCGAACCTGCGCAGCAGCACGCCGATGGCGACGGTCACGACCCATGCCGTGGCGGCCGGCAGCAGCCAGCCGCCCGGCCGCGACACGGCGATCGTGGCCCACGACGCCGCGGCACCGAGCAGGAACGGCGCGGCGGTCGTGAGATAGCCCCCGAGCGACGACGCCTCGTCGTGGCTGCGGCGACCCACGGCGACGAAGACGAGCACGGCCGCCAGGTCGACGGCGAAGGGCGCGAACTTCGTCACGCCTGGTCGTAGTACTCGCGGCCGAGGTGCGTGATCTGGTCCTCGCCCATCATCCAGCGCAGGGTGTTCTTCAGCTTCGCCAACTGGACGAACAGGTCGTGCTCGGGGTGCAGCCCCGGCGCCACTTGCGGGCTCTTGTAGTAGAAGGACAGCCACTCCTGGATGCCGCCGAGTCCGGCGCGCTGCGCCAGGTCCATGAACAGCACGAGGTCGAGCGCCAGTGGCGCGGCGAGGATGCTGTCGCGGCAGAGGAAGTCGACCTTGATCTGCATCGGGTAGCCGAGCCACCCGAAGATGTCGATGTTGTCCCAGCCCTCCTTGTTGTCGCCGCGGGGCGGGTAGTAGTTGATGCGCACCTTGTGGAAGACGTTGCCGTAGAGCTCGGGGAAGCTCTGGGGCTGGAGGATGTCCTCGAGCACGCCGAGCTTCGACTCCTCCTTCGTCTTGAAGTTGTCCGGATCGTCGAGCACCTCGCCGTCGCGGTTGCCGAGGATGTTCGTCGAGTACCAGCCGGCGAGGCCGAGCATGCGGGCGCGCAGCATCGGTGCGAGCACGGTCTTCATGAGCGTCTGGCCGGTCTTGAAGTCCTTGCCGCTGATCGCAACCTTCCGCTCGGTGGCGAGCTGGCGCAGCACTGGCGTGTCGACGGCGAGGTTCGGCGCGCCGTTGGCGAAGGGCACGCCCTCGAGGATCGCGGCGTACGCATAGAGCATGCTCGGCGCAATGCTCGGGTCATCGGCGTCGATCGCCTTCTCGAAGGCCTCGAGGTTCATGTGCGCCGGACCCGGCTCGATGAAGATCTCGGTGGACGCGCACCAGATCATCACCATCCGGTCGACCTTCTTCTCGTCGCGGAAGCGGTTGATGTCCTCGCGGATCGCCTCGAGCATCCTGCGCTTCGAGACCTTTCCCATGGTGTTGTCGGCGTCGATGTTCTTGACGTAGGTGCGGTCGAACGCGGCGCGCATCGGCCGCACGTCCCGCAGGGCGTCGGAGATGGCCTCGATGTGCTTCGGTCCCTCGAGTACGCCGGCCCGCTGGGCCGCGACGTAGGCGTCGTCCGGGAACGGATCCCAGGCCGCCCAGACGATGTCCTCGAGGCGCGCGAGGGGCACGAAGTCGCGGATCAACGGGTTTCGGTTGTCGGTGCGCTTACCGAGGCGGATGGTGTCCATCTGGGTCAGCGACCCGATCGGCTGGGCCAGCCCGCGCTTGGCGAGCTCGACGCCGGCGATCAGGGTCGAGGCGACGGCGCCGAGGCCGACCGAGAGCACGCCGAGGCGCCCCTCGGCGGGGGCGACGGCGGGTGTGGGTGTGGACATGGTGGCTCCTCGGGAACGGGACCCCGCAAGGCTACGCCACCACCGCGGTAGCCACCATCGCCGACATGAGCGTGCGCGTCTCGGCCCGGCCCGCACCCACGATCCGGTGGAGCTGGTCCCACGTTGCGAAGGATGCGGCGATTTCGACCCTCGTGCGCGACGCCCCGGGGTCGGCTGCGTTGCGGAGCTCGAGCCCGAACGCCGACGACACCTGACGCGCGACTGCGACGTGCAGGCGGCGGGAGAGTTCGGCGGTCTGTGCCGGCGGGGCGGTGACGAACACCGGGGACGCGACGGCGAACGCGAGGTCGAGGCGCGCGACGATCGTCCCGGCACGGTCGGCCACGGAGCCCGAGTGGTCGACGTCGGTGCGCAGCGAGGTGACGACGTCGATCTCGCGCTCCCGCACCGCCTCGAACAGCACGCCGATCGTGGGGAAGTGGTGGAAGACGGTCCGCCGCGCGACCTGCGCCCGTTCCGCGATGCGGTCGGCCGACGGCGTCGCCTCGCCCTCGCCGAACAACTCGGCGACGGCGTCGAGGATCGCGCGGCGCGTACGCATCGTGCGCGAGTTGCGCGGGGGAAGTGGGGATCGTTGGTCCATGCGTCGGTGCAGAAGCGTTTCATCGCATCCGCTGCGACGTGAGCGGGGCGGGGCACACGTGCCGTGCAATTCGTCACATTCGACTGCGGTGCGGAGCGCCCGGTCGGCGCGCCGCATCCTGGGGTGGCGTGCGCGTGCGCAGTGCACCGCGGCGGTCGTCGCACAGCGTGTCGTCTCGGTGAAGTTCCGTTGATCTGCTCGCACCGGTGCACGTGCCGTCCGTACCGTCCGCGACGTGCGATGCGATCGAACCGGACTGCGCGGATGGATCGCCGCGGCGATGCTTGCGGTCGCGGTGGTCGTCCCGGTGTCGCGCACGGTGCGCGCGGAGATCGCCGGCGGTGCGACGGCGGATCCATCCGGTGCGGTGGTGGCGACGCGGGCCGCGATGGGCTACGTCGACGGGGGCGACGCGCACGCCTGCGTCGTCACCGCCGCGTGGTCGGTGGTGTGCGTCGGTTCGGGCCTGGACGGTCGGCTCGGCACGGGATCGACCGCGGATGTCGGCGACGATCCGTCGGAGACCGGTGCGGCGCTGCAGGCGGTGCCGCTCGGAACGGGCCGGACGGCGCGCGCCGTGGCGACGGGTGACGCACACACGTGCGCGCTGTTGGACGACGGACGGGTGAAGTGCTGGGGCGGCAACGGGAACGGACAGCTGGGCCTGGGCGATACGAGCGTGCGCGGTGACGGACCGGGGGAGATGGGCGATGCGCTGCCGTTCGTCAACCTCGGCACGGGGCGCACGGCAGTCGCCATCGCCGCGGGCGGCAACCACACGTGTGCGCTGCTCGATGACGGACGTGTGAAGTGCTGGGGCGTGAATTCAAGCGGGCAGCTGGGGATCTCTTCTACCGCTGCGCGCGGCCGGAAGGCGTCGGAGATGGGTGACTCGCTGCCCTCGGTTGCGATGCCCGGTGGACGCCTCGCCGTTGCGGTCGCGGCGGGTGACGAGCACTCGTGCGCGATCCTCGACGACGCGAGCCTCGTGTGCTGGGGCGAGGGTGTCGGAGGCAGGCTCGGGCAGGGAAGCGAGGCGCGCATCGGGGACGATCCGTCGCGCGCAGTCGCGTCGTCGCCGGTGGTCGCGCTGCCGCGTCCGGTCGTGGCGGTGGCGGCGGGTCGGTTCCACACGTGTGCCGTGTCCGACGACGCGACGCTGCGCTGCTGGGGGACGGGTCTCGACGGCCGCCTCGGTACGGGGTCGACCGACGATCGCGGGGACCAGCCGGGGGAGATGGGTGCGTCGCTGCCAGCCATCGACGTCGGCGCTTCGCGCGGGGTGCGGGCTGTCGCCGCCGGCGGCTCGCACACCTGCGCGATCCTCGACGACGCGACGCTCCGCTGCTTCGGTTTCTCGTACCACGGGCAGCTCGGGTCGGGAAGCACGGCGTCGATAGGCGACCAACCCGGCGAGATGGGTGGCGCGCTGGCCGCCGTTCCGGTGGGATCGGTGGTGGCGGTCACGGCGGGGTCGTCGCACACGTGCGTCCTGAGGTGGGGAGGTGGGATGCGCTGCGTCGGCAACGGCGCGAACGGTCGACTGGGAACGGGCGGGACAGCGTCGATCGGCGACCAACCCGGCGAGGTTGCAGCACTCGGCGACGGCGTCACGCCGTCTCCCGCCACCGTGCCGACGACGACGTCCACGACGACGTCCACGTCCACGACGACGACGTCCACGTCGACCACGACCACGTCGACCACGTCCACGTCCACGTCGACCACGACCACGACCACGTCGACCACGACCACGACCACGACCACGACCACGACCACGACCACGACCACGACCAC
>JBIIHV010000157.1:0-4729 GCA_044235415.1 Ilumatobacteraceae bacterium
GCGGCTGAAGTCGGCGTACGAGGTATCCCACCCGAGGGCGTAACTTGGCGCCATGAACGCCCTGCCAGTGCGACTCACGGTCGACGAGGCGTGGCGCCGGTGGCGCGAGGAGTCGAGCCCGCTCGCGCGCGAGTGGCTCGTGGTCCACTACGCCTCGCTGGTGAAGTTCGTCGCGGGCCGACTCGCGGCGGGCCTCCCGCGCCAGGTGGACACGGGCGACCTCGCGTCGGCCGGCGTGTTCGGGTTGATGGGTGCGATCGAGCGCTACGACCCGTCGCACGGCGCGAAGTTCGAGACGTACGCGATCCCGCGCATCCGCGGCGCGATCCTCGACAGCCTGCGCTCACTCGACTGGGTGCCGCGGTCGGTGCGCAGCCGCACGAAGTCGATCGAGTCCGCGATCAACGCCCTCGAGCACGAGCTCGGCCGGTCGCCCTCCGACGAGGAGATCGCGGCGAGGCTGGAGATCCCCGTCGACGAGCTGCAGTCCTGGCTGGCCGACGCCGCGGCGGGTGCGGTCGGTCCGCTCGACCACGTGGTGGTCGACTCGCAGCCGGCGCCCACACATGGGGGCGTGCAGCACCCCGACGACCCCGGCGCCATCGTCGCCGACGCCGACATGCGACGAGTGGTGCGCAGCGAGGTCGGGCGCCTGCCCGAGCGGGAGCGCACCGTGATGCTCCTCTACTACGACGAGGGCCTGACGCTCTCCGAGATCGGCGAGGTCCTCGGGGTCACCGAGAGCCGCGTGTCGCAGATCCACTCGAAGGCGGTGCTCCTGCTGCGCACGCGCCTTCGCGCCGCCGACGTCGCGTAGGTGCCGGCGCTCGCCGCGCTCGTCGCGGCCATCGGGTGCGGGCTCGTGCTGCCCGTCGGGCGCGAGGTCGTCGACCCCTACCGCGAGCCGGCGTGCGACTGGTGCGCGGGCAACCGCGGCATCGAGTGGCGCGCATCGCAGGGCGAGCAGGTGCGCTCGGCCGCGGCCGGCCGCGTGACGTTCGCCGGCCGCGTGGCGGGGGCGGGATGGGTGGTCGTGGAGGTGCGCGAGGGGTTGCTCGTCACCCACGGGAGGCTGGATGCGCCCGCGGTGGAAGCCGGCGACCGGGTCGCGCCGGGCGACCCCGTCGGCAGATCGTCTGGCTCGCTGTACGTGGGGGTCCGGCTGCACGGCCGACCGGTCGACCCCGCCCGGTGCGGGCTCGAGGCCCCGTCGGGACGTCCGCGGGCCGTGCTCGTCCGGCGCTGACCCCTTGTAGGCTCTGAAGGCGCCGCAACCGCGGCACGTCACCGAGAAGAAGAGCTCGGGCCCCATCCTGCGGTCGCTTCGGCGCGGGGGTCCCTGCCGTCAACCGCGGGGAGGTACCTGATATGGCAATCGTCAGCATGCGCCAGATGCTGGAGGCCGGGGTCCACTTCGGCCACCAGACCCACCGCTGGAACCCGAGGATGAAGCGCTTCATCTTCGGCGAGCGGAACGGCATCTACATCATCGACCTCGAGCAGACGCTCGACCGCACCGAGAACGCCTACCGCTTCGTGCGCGACCTCGTCGCCAACGGCGGGAGCGTCCTCTTCGTGGGCACCAAGAAGCAGGCGCAGGACCCCGTCAGGTTCTTCGCCGAGAAGTGCGGCATGCCGTACGTCAACGAGCGCTGGCTGGGCGGCATGCTCACCAACTTCGGCACGATCTCCAAGCGCATCGGCAAGATGCACGAGTACGAGCGCATGAAGGAGACCGGCGAGTTCGAGCTGATGCCGAAGAAGGAGGCGCTCCTCATCGGCCGTGAGCTCGAGAAGCTGCGCAACTACCTGAGCGGCATCCGCTCCATGTCGCGCCTTCCGCAGGCGGTATTCGTGCTCGACACGATGAAGGAGCACATCGCGGTGACCGAGGCGAACAAGCTCGGCATCCCGGTCGTCGCCGTCGTCGACACCAACGTGAACCCCGACGTCGTGCAGTTCCCCATCCCGGGCAACGACGACGCGATCCGCGCGAACGAACTGATGTGCCGCGTCATCTGCGAGGCCGTCACCGAGGGCCGCTACATCGCCGACAAGCGCCTCGCGGGTGGCGCAGCCGCTGCGCCGGCGCCGCGCCAGCGCACCGCCGAGGAGCAGGCCGCATTCGAGGCCGAGCAGGACGCCGCGCGCAAGGCTGCGGCGGCGAAGCAGGCCGAGCTCGACGCCCGCGTGGCTGCATCCGGCACGGGTTCGGAGGGCTGAGCCGTGTCGTTCACCGCAAAGGACGTGCAGGCGCTGCGCCAGGCCAGTGGCGCGGGAATGATGGACTGCAAGAAGGCGCTGGAGGCCAACGGCGGCGACATGGAGGCCGCGAAGCAGTGGCTGCGCGAGAAGGGCCTTGCTGCCAGCGCGAAGCGCGACGACCGCGAGAGCGCGCAGGGCGTGGTCGCCATGAAGATCGACGGCAACGTCGGCGCGATCGTCAAGCTGAGGTGCGAGACCGACTTCGTCGCGTCGAGCGACTCGTTCGTCGCCGAGGCCGAGGCGCTCGTGTCGCTGGTGGCGGCGAAGGGCGGGCAGGCAGTGGGCGAGCGCGCGACGCAGCTCGAGGACCTCAAGATCCTCCTGAAGGAGCGCATCGAGCTCGGTGAGGTGGTCCGCATCGAGGCGGCCGCAGGCAACGTGCTCGACTCGTACCTGCACGTGCAGGGCGGGCGCGGCATCAACGGCGTGATCGTCGAGATGTCCGGCGCGACCGCCGAGCTCGCGCACGACGTCGCGGTGCACGTGGCGTTCGCGCGGCCTCGCTACCTGAAGCGCGAGGACGTGCCCGCCGACGTGGTGGCCGCCGAGCGCGCGACGCTCGAGACCATCACGCGCAACGAGGGCAAGCCCGAGGCTGCGGTGCCGAAGATCGTCGAGGGCCGCATCCAGGGCTTCTACAAGGACGTGGTGCTGCTCGAGCAGCCGTACGCGCGCGACGACAAGCAATCCGTCTCGCAGGTCATCGGCAAGGCGTCGATCGTGCGCTACGCGCAGGTGGAGATCGGCTAGTCCGCCATGGCCGCCGCGTCCGAGCCCCGCTGGAGGCGGATCGTCCTCAAGCTGTCGGGCGAGGCGCTCGCCGAGAAGTCCGGCTTTGGGCTGGACACCGAGGTGCTCGACCAGGTTGCGACCGAGCTGCACGAGGTCAAGGGTCGCTTCGGCGTCGACATCGCGGTCGTCGTCGGGGGCGGCAACTTCTGGCGCGGCTTGAAGGGCGTGGGCCGCGGCATGGACCAGGCGCAGGCCGACTACATGGGCATGATCGCGACGGTCATGAACGCGCTGGCCATGCAGGACGCGCTCGAGCGCATCGGGCAGTCCACGCGCGTCATGTCGGCCGTGGAGATGCCGAAGGTCGCCGAGCCGTACATCCGCCGCCGCGCGGAGCGGCACCTCGAGAAGGGCCGCGTCGTCATCCTCGCCGGCGGCACCGGCAATCCGTTCTTCACGACGGACACCGCGGCGGCGCTGCGGGCCGCGGAGATCACGGCGCAGGCGATCCTCAAGGGCACGCACTCCGGCGTCGACGGCGTCTACACCGCCGACCCGAAGCTCGACCCGACCGCCACGAAGTTCTCGTCGATCTCGTACCTCGACGTCATCAACAAGGGCCTGAAGGTCATGGACTCCACGGCCATCACGTTCTGCCGCGACAACAACCTGCCGATCGTGGTGTTCGACCTGCTGCGCAAGGGCAACCTGGAGGCGATCCTCGGCGGCGAGGAGATCGGTACGCTGGTCTCGTGACCGACGAGACCATCCTCGATGCGATGGAGAAGATGGGCAAGGCCGTGGAGCACGTCCAGGCCCAGTTCCTCGGGGTGCGCACGGGCCGGGCGAACGCCGGGCTGGTCGAGCGGCTGCCGGTCGACTACTACGGCGCGATGGTCCCGTTGCAGCAGCTCGCATCGTTCCAGGTGCCTGAGGCCCGCATGCTCGTGGTGAAGCCCCACGACCGCGGTGCCATCGCTGCCATCGAGAAGGCCATCTCGGCGAGCGATCTGGGCGTGTCTCCGTCGAACGACGGTGTCGTCGTGCGGGTGTCGTTCCCGATGCTCACCGAGGAGCGCCGCAAGGAGTACGTCAAGGTCGTGAAGGGGATGGCCGAGGAGGGCAGGGTGGCGGTCCGCAACGTCCGCCGCGACGCCCGCAAGTCCGTCGAGACGGCAGAGAAGGACGGGGAGATCTCCAAGGACGACCTCGAGCGTGCCGAGAAGGAGCTCGAGAAGGTCACCCACGAGCACGTGGAGATGATCGACAAGGCCCTGGCCCGCAAGGAGCAGGAGCTGTTGGAGGTCTGACATGAGCGACCGCGACGACGACCTCGGATTCGGCGACGAGTTCGGCGAGGTCCGCTTCCAGGACGATCCGACGCCGGACGACGCCGCGCCACTCGGCGCGACGGAGCGCCTCCCGCAGTACTCCGAGCCCGCGGCGGCCACCGAGCGCATCGCGCACTACGTCGAGCCGTCGACCATCGAGAATCCGGTGTTCGCCGACTCCGAGCCGCGCGCAATCGACGAGGGCTCCGCCGGTGCGAGCGACGTCTGGTCGGCGTTCCGCGAGGACGACCGCGAGCCGGTCCGCCGTCAGACGCATGAGGAGCCGGAGCCCGCGGTCGAGGACGACCCGCTCGAGCCCACCGCTCCGCCGCCGATCCGACGTCCCGCCCGCGAGGGGCGCATCGTCATCGGCACCGACCCCACCGCGGAGACGCGCCGTC
>JBIIHV010000158.1:0-4727 GCA_044235415.1 Ilumatobacteraceae bacterium
CGACACCATCGACTTCACGGCCGAGGAGGCGCTCCTCCGCGACGCGATCGCGAACGGATTGAACGGCAAGCCGCTGAGCACGCAGCGCAAGCAGAAGGCGATCAAGCGCCTCAAGATCATCGCGTCGTTCAACCGCACCGACGATGCGGGCCGACCGGTGAACAACCCGAAGGCCATGGTCCTCGACGTGATCCCCGTGATCCCCCCGGACCTCCGTCCGATGGTGCAGTTGGACGGCGGCCGCTTCGCGACGTCCGACCTCAACGACCTGTACCGCCGGGTGATCAACCGGAACAACCGTCTCCGGCGCCTGCTCGACCTGGGTGCGCCCGAGATCATCGTGAACAACGAGAAGCGCATGCTGCAGGAGGCCGCGGACGCCCTGTTCGACAACGGCCGCCGCGGCCGTCCGGTCACGGGTCCGGGCAACCGCCCCCTCAAGTCGCTGTCCGACATGCTGAAGGGCAAGCAGGGCCGGTTCCGCCAGAACCTGCTCGGCAAGCGCGTCGACTACTCGGGCCGCTCGGTCATCGTGGCGGGTCCGACGCTGCGCCTCCAGCAGTGCGGCCTGCCCAAGCTGATGGCGCTCGAACTCTTCAAGCCGTTCGTCATGAAGCGGCTGGTCGACCAGCAGCTCGCGCCGAACATCAAGAGCGCGAAGCGGATGGTCGAGCGCCGACGCCCGCAGGTGTGGGACGTCCTCGAGGACGTCATCAAGGAGCACCCGGTGCTGCTCAACCGTGCGCCGACGCTGCACCGCCTCGGCATCCAGGCCTTCGAGCCGCTGCTGGTGGAAGGCAAGGCCATCCAGCTGCACCCGCTGGTCTGCACGGCGTTCAACGCCGACTTCGACGGCGACCAGATGGCGGTCCACCTGCCGCTGTCGGTCGAGGCACAGGCTGAGGCTCGCGTGCTCATGCTGAGCGCCAACAACATCCTCTCGCCGGCCTCCGGACGTCCGATCGTCATTCCGCAGCAGGACCTGGTGATCGGCGGCTACTACCTGACCGACGCCTCCGACGGACTCCCCGGCGAGGGCAAGGTCTTCCGCCACGTCTACGACGTGATCGGCGCCCTCGATTCGGGTGCGGTCGACCTGCACGCCCGCATCAAGCTCGCCGAGCGCGGCGAGACGGGCACCCGCTACGTCGACACGACGCCGGGCCGCCTCCTGTTCGAGGAGAAGCTGCCGGCGGGTTACGTCCAGAAGTTCGGCCACATCACCGAGCCGCTCCGCAAGCGCGAGCTCGGGCTCATCGTGGAGCGGCTCAGCGACCACTTCACCAAGGCCGAGATCGCCACGGCGCTCGACGACATCAAGGACCTCTGCTACCGCTATGCGAGCCAGTCCGGTCTCACCGTGTCGGTCGACGACGTGAAGACCCCGGGCACGAAGCGGGCGATCCTCGAGGAGTACGAGAAGCAGGCTGAGAAGGTCGAGAACCAGTTCCGCCGCGGCATCATCACCGACGGCGAGCGGCGCCAGCAGGAGGTCCGCATCTGGACGGATGCGACCGCCGAGGTCGAGCAGGCGATGAAGGACGAGTTCAAGCGCCACCGCCACAACCCGATCGACATGATGGTCGGCTCGGGCGCCCGTGGCTCGATGACGCAGATGCGTCAGATCGCCGGCATGCGCGGTCTCGTGGCCAACCCGCGCGGCGACATGATCCCCCGTCCGATCAAGAGCAACTTCCGCGAGGGCCTCGAGACCCTCGAGTACTTCATCGCGACGCCGGGCGCCCGCAAGGGCCTCGTCGACACCGCGCTCCGTACCGCGGACTCGGGCTACCTGACGCGACGTCTGCACGACGTCGCCCAGGAGCTGATCGTCCGCGAAGACGACTGCGGCGCCACGCTCGGCATCTGGGTGGACAACGTCAAGCCCGACACCGCGAACGTACGCACCTACCTGGACACCAAGCTGTTCGGCCGCGCGCTCCTGAACGACGTCGAGTTGTCGGACGGACGGACGATGCCGCGCAACACGATCCTCGGCGACGCCGAGGTGGACGCGCTGCGCGACGACCAGAAGGTCGACCGCGTCCGCGTGCGCTCGGTACTGACCTGCGACGCCGAAGTCGGCGTCTGCGCCCTCTGCTACGGCCGCTCGCTGGCCACCGGCGCCCAGATCGAGCTCGGCGAGGCGGTCGGCGTGATCGCCGCCCAGTCGATCGGCGAGCCGGGCACCCAGCTGACCATGCGCACCTTCCACACCGGTGGCGTCGCGGGCAAGGACATTGCCGGCGGTCTGCCGCGCGTCGTCGAGCTCTTCGAGGCCCGCAATCCCCGCGGTTCCGCGAGGCTCTCCCGTACGGCCGGCATCATCCGGATCGGCGAGGACGAGGGGAAGGGCATCCCCGTCACCACGGTGGCCGACGACGGTTCCGAGACGGTGGTCGTGTTGCCGACCGGCAGCCGGCCGATCGTCCGCGACGGCGACTCGGTCCAGGCCGGCGCCCCGATCACGGACGGTCCGTTCGACCCGAAGGAACTGATGGAGATCAAGGGCCCGCGCGAGACGCAGACCTACCTCGTCGAGGAGGTGCAGCGCGTCTACCGCGACCAGGGCGTGTCCATCCACGACAAGCACATCGAGCTGATCGTGCGCCAGATGACGCGGCGCGTGGGCGTGCAGGAGCCGGGTGACACCGCGTTCCTGCCCGGCGAGCGGGTGGACGCCAAGGTCTTCCGCGACACCAATCGTGCGATGGTCGAGGAGGGCAAGCGCCCGGCGGAGGGCCGCCCCGAGCTCATGGGCATCACCAAGGCCTCGCTCGCGACCGACTCGTGGCTGTCGGCGGCCTCCTTCCAGGAGACCACGCGCGTGTTGACCGAGGCGGCAATCGACGGCCGCGCCGACAACCTCGTCGGCCTGAAGGAGAACATCATCATCGGCAAGCTGATCCCGGCCGGCAGCGGCATGCTCCGCTACCGCGACTTCGACGTCGACCACCCGGACTACATCCCGCCGGTGCTGGGTACCTACTCGTCCGACCTTGGCGACGGAGCCGCTGCCGACGGCCTCGCGACGGGGGCGACGGCCGACTTCCTCGGGACCCGGTTCGCCGAGCACCTCTCCGAGCAGGAGCTCGACGGTCCGGCCGGCGGCGAGGCAGTGTGATCGGGTTGCCGACCCCCACCCCGCGCCGTAGTATCCACCCCTCGGTGCGGTCGGGCATGGGCGGTGCGTCCAGCTTCCGGTCGCAGTCCCGGCAGGAAGGTCAAAGGTAGGCGCGTGCCCACAATTCAGCAGTTGATCCGACAGGGTCGAAGCACCAAGTCGAGCAAGTCCAAGACCCCGGCGCTCAAGGGATCCCCCCAGCGCCGTGGTGTGTGCACGCGCGTCTTTACGACCACGCCCAAGAAGCCGAACTCGGCGCTCCGCAAGGTCGCCCGTGTCCGCCTCTCCAGCGGCGTGGAGGTGACGGCCTACATTCCGGGCGAGGGCCACAACCTGCAGGAGCACTCGATCGTGCTCGTCCGTGGCGGTCGCGTCCGCGACCTGCCCGGCGTGCGCTACAAGATCATCCGGGGCGCGCTCGACGCCGCCGGCGTCAAGGACCGGAAGCAGGCGCGCAGCCGCTACGGCGCGAAGAAGAAGTAGGGGACCCCATGTCGCGCAAAGGACCAGCAACTCGCCGCGATCTCGTCGCAGATCCCGTCTACCGGTCGGTGCAGGTGACCCAGCTGATCAACAAGGTCATGCTGCACGGCAAGAAGAGCACGGCCGAGCGGATCGTCTACGACGCGATGAAGACCATCGAGGCCAAGGCCGGCGGGGATGCGCTCGCAACGGTCAAGCGGGCGATCGACAACGTCAAGCCGCCGCTCGAGGTGCGCAGCCGCCGTGTCGGTGGTGCGACCTACCAGGTGCCGGTTGAGGTCAAGCCCCGCCGCGCCTCCACCCTGGCCATCCGCTGGCTCGTGGAGAACGCCCGTTCCCGCCGCGAGAAGACCATGGCGGACTGCCTCTCGGCAGAGCTGATGGACGCGGCCAACGGCCTCGGCGCCTCGATGAAGAAGCGTGACGACATGCAGAAGATGGCGGAGTCGAACAAGGCCTTCGCCCACTACCGCTGGTAGCAGCCGGCCGAGACGAGAGCAGTACCACCACCATGTCCACGCGCGAATTTCCCCTCGAGCGCTATCGCAACATCGGCATCATGGCGCACATCGACGCCGGCAAGACGACGACGACCGAGCGCGTCCTGTACTACACGGGCAAGACCTACAAGATCGGCGAGGTGCACGAGGGCGGCGCGGTCATGGACCACATGGCCCAGGAGCAGGAGCGCGGCATCACCATCACGTCGGCTGCGACGACCGCATTCTGGCGCGACCACCGCATCAACATCATCGACACCCCGGGCCACGTGGACTTCACCATCGAGGTGGAGCGCTCGCTGCGCGTCCTGGACGGTGCCGTCGCCGTGTTCGACTCCGTTGCCGGCGTCGAGCCCCAGACCGAGACCGTCTGGCGACAGGCCAACAAGTACCGCGTGCCGCGCATGTGCTTCGTCAACAAGATGGACCGCACCGGCGCGAACTTCTACCGCACCGTCGACATGATCCGCGACCGCCTCCAGTCGGTCCCGGCAGTGATCCAGCTGCCCCTCGGCGGTGAAGCCGAGTTCCGCGGCCTCATCGACATCGTGAAGATGAAGGCGGTCGTCTGGGACGGGGACGAGAAGGACTCGACGTACCACGATGCCGACATCCCGGCC
>JBIIHV010000159.1:0-4716 GCA_044235415.1 Ilumatobacteraceae bacterium
GTCGCCGGCGCGGAGCGCCGCCCACATGCGCGCCTTGCTCGCGCGGTAGTCGGCGAGGTCGCCGTGCCAGTCGAGATGGTCGGGTGCGAGGTTGAGCCACGCCGACGCGTCGGGCCGGAATTCCCGTGTGAATGCGAGACGGAAGCTCGAACACTCCACCACGAGCACCTCTGCGTCGTCGGGCGCGGACACCAGCGGCAACTCGGTGTTCCCCACCGCCGCGCAGCGGCGCCCCGCCGCCGACACGATCGCCGCCGCCATGAGCGTCGTCGTGGTCTTGCCATCGGTGCCGGTGATCGCGAGCAGGGGTCGGCGCCCGCCGGGGCGCTCGGCCTCCCAGCGGTAGGCAAGTTCGATCTCCGACGCGACCTCGACCCCTGTCGCGAGCGCGCGCGCCACGACCGCGTTGCGCGGGGGCACGCCGGGCGCGGGGACCAGCAGCGCACACGACTCCACAGCCCGCTCCATCTCGGCCGACGTGAGCAGGTCGGCCCCCAGTTCATCGGCGAGCGCGCGGTGCGCAGCGGAGGGCCGGTCGTCGGCGAGCAGCAATACCGTCCCGCGGCGCGCAAGCGCCCGTGCGACCGCCGTTCCGGCGACGCCGAGCCCGAGCACCGCGGCCGTCAGAAGCGGATCTCCCTGGTGAAGTCCGCGATGAAGATCGCCACCGCCGTGGCGACGCAGATGCCCGACACGATCCAGAAGCGGATGATGACCGTGGTCTCGGGCCAGCCGGACAGCTCGAAGTGGTGGTGGATCGGCGACATCTTGAGCAGGCGCTTCGTGCGTCCGGAGGCCTTGAAGACGCCCATCTGCACGGCGACCGAACCGGCCTCGAAGACGTTGATCGCGCAGATCAGCGGCAGCAGCAGGTGCGTATTCGTCGTCACCGCGAGCATGCCGAGGGCGGCGCCGAGCCCGAGAGCGCCGACGTCGCCCATGATGATCCGTGCCGGCGCAGCGTTCCACCAGAGAAACCCGCCGCACGCGCCGGCCATCGCAGCGGCGAGCACCGCGAGGTCGAGCGGGTTCACGATGCCGTAGATCCGCGGGTTCCTGAACGCCCAGTACGCGATGATCGTGAACGCGAGGAATCCGAAGAGCGCGGATCCTGCGGCGAGTCCATCGAGCCCGTCGGTCACGTTCACGGCGTTGCTCGTGCTCCACACCATCAGGGAAGTCCACAGCACGAAGAGCCACGAGGGAAGGTCCCAACCGGGACTCGCCGCCCTCGTGAACGACAGGGTCTCTGCGACGCCCGTCGTCGATGCGAGCAGTGCGAGGAGCGCCACCGTGATGCCGAAGGTGATCCAGCCCTTCTTCTTCCAGAAGATCCCGCGGTTGTGCTGCCGGCGCACCTTCAGGAAGTCGTCGAGGAACCCGATCGCCGCCAGCACGAAGACCGTGAGCCAGATCACCATCGCCTGATCGGAGAACGGCAGGCCGTCGCGCACGTGCGCAACCGCCCAGCCCAGGAACCCCGCTCCGAGGATGGCGATGCCCCCCATGGTCGGAGTGCCCTGCTTCGCGAGATGGTGCACCGGCCCGTGGTCCTCGGCCCCGAGGATCGGCTGGCCCTTGCCGATCTGCTGGAACAGCCACATCATCGCCCGCGTCCCCGCGAGGGAGGCGACCATGCCGATCGCGCCGCCGATCAGGACCGCGATCATGCGTCGCCCCCCGCGAGCTCGCGAACGACCGACGCGTCGTCGAACGGCACGGTGCGGCCGCCACCGTCCTGCACCGCCTCGTGTCCCTTGCCCGCGACGACGACGACGTCGCCCCTCCCGGACGCGGCGAGCGCCGCGCGAATCGCCTCGCGCCGGTCGAGCTCGACCGCGATGTCGGCGCGCGACCCCTCGCCGACGCCCGAAAGGATCTCGCGCGCGATTGCGGCGGGGTCTTCGCTGCGCGGGTTGTCGCTCGTCACCACCACCGCGTCCGCCAGCTTCGCGGCGACCGCCCCCATCACCGGACGCTTCGCCCGGTCACGGTCGCCTCCGCATCCGAAGACCACGACGAGCGAGCCCGAGCCGCCCATGGCGTCGCGCACCGACTCGAGCAGCCGCGCGAGCGCCTCCGCATCGTGCGCGTAGTCGACGATCGCGGTCGCACCCTGCGTCTCCACCACCTCGTAGCGCCCACGGACGCCACCGAACCCCGCGAGCCCCCGGACCACCGCGCCCTCGTCGATGCCGACGACCGATGCCGCGGCGGCCGCACACAGCGAATTCATCACGTTGTACCCGCCACCGATGCCGACGTCGATGCGGCGCCCGCGCCACGTATAGGAGTGGCTCCGCAGACCGACGCGCACGTCGGCCGCTTCGGACCGGTGGACCGCCGTGCACGGAATCGCCGCCGTCGCGAGGAGCTCGCGTCCGCGCGGATCGTCCGCGTTCACCACGCCGTGGACGGAGAGTCCGCGCGAGAACAGCGACGCCTTCGCCGCGAAGTAGGCGTCCTCGGTGCCGTGGAAGTCGAGGTGGTCCCCGCCGAGGTTGGTGAACACCGAAGCCGCGAACCGCATGCCCGCGACGCGCCCCACTGCCAGCGCGTGGGACGACACCTCCATCGCCACCGCCGTGCACCCCGTGTCGCGCATCGCCGCGAGCCTCCGTTGCAGGTCGCAGGACTCCGGCGTGGTCCGGGCCCCGGTCAACGTCCCGATCGTGCCCGTCGTGCGCCCGTCCGCCTCGAGGATCGCCGCCACCATGCCGGTCGTGGTGGTCTTGCCATTGGTCCCCGTCACGCCCACCACCGTCATCCGCTCGCTCGGACGGCCGTGCACCTCGGCTGCGATCGCCCCCATCGCGCGGCGCGCGTCCCGGACGATCACCTGCGCGACCGGCACGTCGAGCTCCCGTTCGACGAGGAGCGCGCGCGCACCGCGGGCGACGGCCCGTCCTGCCAGATCGTGGCCGTCATGACGAGCGCCGACGATACAGCAATAGACCCAGCCCGCAGCGACTGCCTCGGTGTCGTTGGTGACCTCGACGACCGTGGACCCGGGATCCCCGACCACGCGTGCTCCGTCGAGGCCGCCGAGGGATGCTGCTGCGGCGACGAGGTCGCCGAGCGGGCGCGGGATCATCCGCGCGGACCGAGCTCCGCCGGCCGCTCCTTCGCGCATCCCGTGTCGCCGTCGACCGGCCGCACGCCCAACTCGGCGACGAGGAGCTGCGCGATCGAGGCGAACACCGGAGCAGCGGCGGTCCCGCCGAACCGATCCTGCGACGCAGGGTCGGGCTCGTCGACCGACACGAGCACGGTGAACTCCGGCGCGGCCGCGGGCAGGAACCCGACGAACGATGCGAAGTACGCGCGCGTCCCGTCGTCCTTCACGTACGTGCCGTTGTCCTGGCGCTTGTAGCCCGTACCGGTCTTCCCCGCGACCGTCATCCCCGGCACCTTCGCCAGCGATCCAGTGCCGAAGCACACCACGTCGGAGAGCATCGACCTCATCGTCGCAGCAACCTCGGGCTTCAGCACGTCACGCGGCGCCGGCGCGGCGAGCGGCACCGCATTGCCGTCGGCACCGACCGTGCCCGAGACGATGCGCGGCGCCACGTATGTTCCCCCGTTTGCGACCACGTTCACGCCCGCGACCAGCTGCAGCGCGGTCGTCGCGTACCCGTACCCGTAGGCGTTGGTGAACCGCTCGGTCCCTCGCCACTGGCCGGGCGGCGACAGCAGTCCGCGGGACTCGCCGGGAAACCCGAGTGCGGTGCGCTCGCCGAACCCGAAGGCCCTGAGGTAGTCGTGGCGCACGCCGTCGGCCAGCAGCTGTGACGCCATCACGGTGCCGAGGTTGGACGAGTCCACGAGAATGCGCCGGACCGTCATCGGCTCGGTGCCGTGCGGATAGGCGTCCGTGAGCACGGTCTCCCACTCGGTGCCCTCGTCGAACACCTGCGAGCCGGGCACCGTGAACGTGCTCTCCGGTGCGACCGCACCCTCGTTGAGCGCCGTGGAGATGCTGAAGACCTTCGCCACCGACCCCGGTTCATGTGCCTCGACCGCGGCGAAGTTGCCCGAGTCCGCCGAATAGGTCCCGTCCGCATTGCGACGGACCGTCGAGAGCGCATAGATCTCGCCGGTCGCGACCTCCATCACGATCGCCGTCCCGCTGAGCGCACCGGTCCGAGCGACCTGTTGCGCGAGGACCGCATCGACCTGGACCTGGATGTTCCGGTCGATCGTCGTCAGCAGGTCGCGCCCGGGTTCGGCGAACGTGGTGTCGGTCCCCGCCGACGCGATCGCCCTCCCGTCGGCATTCACCTCCCGTACGACGCGGCCGTCGGTGCCACGCAGTTCGGCGTCGTACTGCAGTTCGAGCCCCGCCGTCCCGGCCCCGTCCGGATCGGTCCGCCCGATCAGCGGCCGGAGCGAGCCAATCGTCAGTTCGCGGCGCTGCTCGGGATACGACGCGACACCGGGGAGGCCGAGCGCCACCACGGCGGCTGCCATCGCCTCGTTGACCTGCCGGGCGACGTAGGCGAAGCTCGACCCTTCCTTCTGCATCCGCGCGAGGAGCTCGGCTTCGCGCTCGGGAGCGAGTCCGAGGATGCCCGCCAGCGCGCGGGCCGTGCCCACCGGGTCGGCCACCTCGCGCGGATCGACGAAGATCGTCGACGCCGGCACCGGCAGCGCGAGCTCCAGCCCCGTCCGATCGAGGATGGACCCGCGCTCCGCGCGGATGGTCGTCGTCCGGGT
>JBIIHV010000160.1:0-4692 GCA_044235415.1 Ilumatobacteraceae bacterium
TCGTGTCGAGGCCGCCCGGGCGCGAATCGACGAAGGTGTCCAACTGGGCGCGCCGGAGCGCTTCCCGGACGTCGGCGTCGACGATGCCGGCATCGGGCTCGCCGAACGCGACGTTCCTGCGCACGGAGTCGTCGAGCAGGAAGATGTGCTGCGGCACGTAGCCGACGAGGTCCTGCCACGAGCGCCTGACCTCCCGGAGGTCGGTGCCGTCGACGAGGATCCGCCCGTCCGTCGGGTCCAGCAGTCCGAGCAGGAGGTCGACGATCGTGCTCTTCCCGGCGCCGCTCGGACCGACGAGGCCGACGCGCTCGTGCCGGAGGATCTCGAACGACGCGCCGTCGAGCACCGGCTCCGTCGAGCCCGGATACGCGAAGGTGACGCGGTCGAACGCCACCGACCGTTCGAATCCGGTCGGACGGCCCGGCGGCGCCGGCTCGGGGACGGGGAGGGCGCCGCGCCGCAACGCCTCGACGACCGGCGCAGCGAACGCGATCGACTGCAGGCTGATCAACACCTTCGTGATCGACGGCTGGACGCGGAACACCGCGACGGCGAAGAGCCCCAGGATCGGCAGCGCCTCGCTCGGCTCGCGGCCGCGGGCGACGGACAGGAGCACGAGCACCGCGAGACCCGACACCGTGAGGATCTCCAGCCAGAGGCGCGGCAGTTGCTGGATCGTCCCGTAGGTCCGGTTGATCCGGTTGTTCGCCCGCACGTGGACGAGGTGCCGCTCGACGAAGGTCTCCGATCGACCGCTCAGGAGGATCTCCTTGATGCCGCCGAGTCCCTGTTGCTGCTCGCGCAGGGTGTCGCCGAGGTGGGCGTTGCGCCGGTGCCCCAGTTCCACGATCCGCCTGCGCGTCGTGCGGTTGAACGACCAGCCCGCAAACCCGAAGGCCGCGAGCACCGCCCCGGTGACCATGGGGTCGACGACGAGGAGCAGCACGACCACGCCGGCGGCGACGAGTCCCTCCGTCACGATGGACATGATCGGGTCCACGCCGCTGGTGACGACCGTCGACGCGTTCTGCATGTTGCGGATCAGCACCGACGAATTGGTCGCGGTATGGAACGAGTAGGGCTGGCGGAGGTACGACTGGAACTGCTCGTGCGCGAGGCGCGTCGCGAGGTCCGCCGACACCGTGCGCTGGTACCAGCCGCCGATCAGCGCGACCACGTTCTTCACGATGAACAGGACGACCAGTCCCACGAGTCCGGCCGAGAGGATCTGGACGTCCGACCACGACGACACGGCGGCGAACCGGTCACGGACCCCGTCGAGCGCCGCATCCTGGGTCAGCAGCCCGACGACGGGAATGAAGGAGCCGAGGCTCAGCATCTCGAGGCCCACCATCAGCAGCGCCACCGCACCGACGCTCGCGACGCGGGCCTTTTCGCCTCGGGTCAACTCCGCCCGCGCCGCCGCGACGACCGTTCGCACGGGTCGGCTCCGAGGAACGTCGCCGGTCATCGACCGCCCGCCGGGCGCGACCGGAGCATGGCGCGACGATACCCGCCCTTCTTCACGGAGCGACCGTCCTGATGCCGCGATCGCCCGCACCGATGCGGTCGGCAACGGCGCGCGCTCGACCCCCCCACAGCGGGATGCACAGGACGCCGTGATCGAGCCTCGGGTCGTCCGGCGCGACGATCGGCCGGCCCTGGAACGAGCGCCCCCACTTCACCGGGTCGTCGTCCACGAAGCCCGCGACGCCGCCGGCACGCTCGGCGGCGACCCACGCACCCATGTTGCCGACGCCGAAGACCCATGGATCCCCGCGCAACGCGCGTACCTCGTCGCGGATGCGGCCGAGTTCGTCGAGGGCATCGACGAGGCGCAGCGCCCGCGACTGCTCCCCGGGAACGGCTGCCGTCCCGGTGCGCCGCACCACCGCCGACAACTCCCTGCCGCCCGCCGACTCCTCGATCGACGACAGGACGAGCCCCGACCGCGCGACGACGTCGGCGAGCGCGCCCGCCGTGAAGTGCGAGCAGTGGTCGAGCACGAGGAGGTCGTTGGTCGACACGGCGGCGTTCGGCACCTGGATCCACATGAAGCCGTCCGCGACGAGCAGCGTCGCGAGATCCGCCAGGAACGGAGCCGGATCGGGCACGTGCTCCAGCACGTGCAGTGCGGCGACTGCGCCGTAGGGACCCGTCACGTCCGCCCGGTCGAGGAAGAAGGTCCGCACCGCGCCGGACGATTCGAGTCCGTCCCGGTAGCGGTCCGACGCCTCGAGCGCGTCGACCACGACGTCCGGCCGGGCCGCCTTCAGCGACCTGACGAAGTCGCCGTTCCCCGTGCCCACGTCGAGCACCGCCGACGGCTCCGTCGGCAGCATCGCGCGCACCCGCCCGGCAATGGCGTCGACGCGCGCCACCGGGCCACCAGGTCCGCCGTCGTAGATCCGCTGCACGACTCCGTCGATCGACTGGGTCATGTCGTACCCGGCGTAGATCCGGGCCACCTCGGCGGACCATTCGGCCGTCACCGGCTTCTGCACGTGTCCGCACGCACGGCACTGGCCGATGGCAGAGCTGGCCCGCGCGATCGACGCGTCCGATCCGACCATCCGGAACGCGGCGAACCGCTCCTCGACCGCGACCTCCCCCGCGCAGATCCTGCACGCGACGACCGGTCCTCCCGTCGCCATCCGTCCGTCAGGCTCCCGCCGGTTCGGTGCCGCTCTCGGCGAGCGATCGCAGCAACGAGTCCGTGGGACGGCCGAGGTCGGCGATCCCACCGTCTGCGACGAGCCAGATCCGGTCGCAGTCGGCGAGCGTCGACGGACGGTGCGCGACCGCCACGACCGTCTTGTCGCGGCTGGCAGTCCTGATCGCGTCGAGCACGCCCAGCTCCGTGGACGAGTCGAGCGCGCTCGTCGCCTCGTCGAACACCAGCACCCGTGGATCCCCGAGCAGTGCGCGGGCGATGCCGATGCGCTGCCGCTGCCCTCCGGAGAGCCTCACCCCTCGCTCGCCGACCACGGTGTCGAGCCCCTCGGGGAGCGACCTGACGAAATCGGCGAGCTGCGCCGCGGCGAGTGCTGCCCAGATGCCCTCCGTCGCCGCCCCGTCGACCGTCGCGCCGAACGCCACGTTCTGCGCAATGGTGTCGTCCAGCAGGAAGATGTCCTGGGGCACGTAGCCGATCTGCCGCTGCCACGAGGACAGCCCCTCGGAGATCGGCGTGCCGTCGACGAGGATCCGCCCCTCCACCGGCTCGATCACGCCGAGCAGGAGGTCGACGAGGGTGCTCTTGCCCGCCCCGCTCGGTCCGACGATGCCGATCTTCTCGCCCCGGGCGATCCGCTGGTCGACGCGATCGAGGACCGGCGCTTCACGATCCTCGTAGCGGAAGACCACGCGTTCGAGGAGGATCTCCCGATCGAGCGGCGGAACCGTTCCGTCCCCGCCCTCCTCGACGACGGGCATCGTGAAGTGCCCGTAGAACGTCTCGATGACGGATCTGCTGTACGTCAGCGCCTGCAGCGCGATCATCATCCGCATGATCGATGGCTGGATCCGGAACGCCGCGACGCCGAACAGGCCGAGGATCGGGAGCGCCTCGCCCGGATCGCGACCTTGCGCCACCACGACGACGATCAGCGCCGCGAGTCCGACCACGGTGACGACCTCCATCCACGCGCGCGGGAGCTGCTGGAGGAAGCCGTACGTGCGGTTCGCCATGTACATGCCCTCCACGTGACCCCGGTGGTCGCCGAGGAAGGCGTTCCTGCGCCCCGAGACGATGACCTCCTTGACGGCGCTCAGACCCTGCTGCTGGCGCCTGAGCATCTGCGCGTGGTGGCGGTTCCGCTCGACACCGAGGCTGCCGATCCTGCCGCGCGTCGTGCGTTGGATGGCGTAGGCGAGGGCGCCGAACAGCACGACGACGACGGACGTCCCGACCGGCTCGACCATCATCAGCACGGCGAGGATGCCGACGGCGACGAGGCCGTCGGTGACGAGCGACATGATCGCCCCGATCCCGTCCGAGACCACGAGCGATGCGTTCTGGACGTTGCGGATGAGGACGGCGGAGTTCGAGCGCTTGTGGAACGACCATGGCTGGCGCATGTACCGCTCGAAGAGGTCGCCCGTGAGCCGCACCGACATCCGCGCCATCGTCGTGCGCTGGTACCAGGCGATCGCGAGCGTCGACACGGTCTTCAGGAGGAAGACCACGACGAGCAGCCCGAGGCCGACGAGGACGACCGTCAGGTCGGTCATCGACTCCGCGGGTCCCCACCTCGCCCGGATGTCGACGAGGGCGTCGTCGCTCGTCAGGAGCGCCAGCGTCGGGATGAAGAGGCCGAGACCGAGCATCTCGAGCGCGACGCTGACGAGCACCAGTGCGCCGAGCACCCCCACCTGGAGCTTCTCGCGCCGCGTCAGGACGCGCCGGACGATCCGCGCGACGAGTGTCATTGGGCTCACGTCGTCCCCCGCCTGTTCCCCGCGCCGGAGCCGCGCCGGGGGCGCGGACCCCGGTGCGCACCGTGTGGTCGTGGTAGCGGCGACCGGATTCGAACCGGTGACCTTCCGATTATGAGCCGGATGCTCTCACCAACTGAGCTACGCCGCCGTGATTGCTGCGAGCCCTCTGTGGGAATCGAACCCACCACCTCTTCCTTACCATGGAAGTGCTCTACCGAATGAGCTAAGAGGGCGTAACCGACGGGCAGTCTA
>JBIIHV010000010.1:0-14750 GCA_044235415.1 Ilumatobacteraceae bacterium
CTGCGCGCCGACATCGACTACGGATTCCGCGAGGCGTCCACGTCGGCGGGCCGCATCGGCGTGAAGGTGTGGCTGTACAAGGGCGAGATCCTTCCGTACAAGCGCTCCTCGGACGACCGGATCGCGCGCGAGGCGGCGATGGCCGTCGGCGGTACCTCTGGTCAGGCCGAGGCGCCGGCCAGGGTGGTCACGTCGGCCGGTCCCCGCACGGCGGAGGTCGAGACCGAGGAGATCGTGCCGCTGGTGCGCGAGGCAGACCCCGAGTTCGAGCGACTGCTGGCGGAGGAAGAGGACATCGAGCGGCGGATCGTGGAGTCGTCAGAGACTCCGAAGTTCGGAAGGGACGTCTAGGCCATGTTGTCGCCCCGCAAGGTCAAGCACCGCAAGCAGCACCGCGGCCGGATGAAGGGTGCGTCGAAGGGCGCCACCGAGCTCGCCTTCGGCGAGTACGGCATCCAGGCGCTCGAGTCGGGATGGATCACGGCGCGCCAGATCGAGGCCGCCCGAATCGCCATGACCCGCCACATCAAGCGTGGCGGCAAGGTGTGGATCAACGTGTTCCCGGACAAGGCCGTCACGAAGAAGCCGGCCGAGACCCGAATGGGGTCGGGAAAGGGCAACCCCGAGTTGTGGGTGGCCGTCGTCAAGCCCGGTCGCATCCTGTTTGAGCTGTCGTTCCCCAGCGCGGCCGTCGCCCACCAGGCGCTCGACCGTGCGGTCCAGAAGCTCCCGATCAAGGCGCGGGTCATCAGCCGCGAGGAGGCGATCTGAGATGGCGCACGCACGCAACACCGAACTGAAGGAACTGCAGGAGATGGACCTCCGCGACCTCGTCGAGGAGCTGGCAACGTCGAAGCAGGCCGCGCTGAACCTGAGGTTCCAGCACGCGACCGGACAGCTGTCACGGTCGTCGGAGCTCACGGCCGTCAAGCGCCGCATCGCGCGCATCAACACCCTGATCCGCGCCCGAGAGATCGCCGCCGCCGAGTCGGCGGGAAAGTGAGCAGGTCATGACCGAGGTCGTGTCGACGGTCCGCAGCGCGCGCAAGGTGCGCGAGGGCGTGGTCGTCTCGAGCAAGATGGACAAGACGATCGTGATCTCGATCGTCGAGCGCGTCCGTCACCCCAAGTACGCCAAGTTCGTGCAGCGCACCAAGAAGCTCTACGCGCACGACGAGGCGAACGACGCGCAGGTGGGCGACCGCGTGCGCGTGATGGAGACCCGCCCGCTGTCGAAGCTGAAGCGGTGGCGGCTCGTCGAGGTCCTGGAGCGTGCGAAGTGATCCAGCAGGAATCCCGTCTCAAGGTCGCCGACAACAGCGGCGCGCGCGAGGTCCTCGTCATCAAGGTCCTCGGCGGAACCCGCAGGCGCTACGCGTCGATCGGCGACGTTTTCATCGGCACGGTGAAGGATGCGATCCCCGGTGCGGGCGTCAAGAAGGGCGAGGTCGTGCGCTGCGTCGTCGTCCGCGTGAAGAAGGAGAAGCGCCGTCCCGATGGCAGCTACATCCGCTTCGATGAGAACGCCGCCGTGCTCATCAAGGAGGACCTCACTCCGCGCGGCACGCGCATCTTCGGGCCGGTCGGCCGCGAGCTGCGCGACAAGAAGTTCATGAGGATCATCTCGCTGGCCCCGGAGGTGCTGTAGCCATGAAGCTCAAGAAGGGCGACACCGTCCGCGTGATCTCGGGCAAGGACAGCGGCAAGGAGGGCGTCATTGAGGCCGTCTTCCCGCGTCTCGACAAGGTCATCGTCGGCGGGGTGAACATCGCAAAGCGCCACACGCAGTCGCGCGGCCGCGCGGGCGACCAGGGCGGCATCAAGGAGAAGGCGATGCCGATCCACGCATCCAACGTGATGCTGGTGCACAAGGGCAAGACCACGCGGATCGGCAGGGCGATGGGCAAGGACGGCTCGCGCGTCCGCATCGCGAAGCGGACGGGAGACGAGATCTGATGTCCACGACGACGTACATCCCGCGCCTCAAGGCGCACTACAACGCGACCGTGCGGGCGGAGTTGGCGACCCAGTTGGGCGTCACCAACATCATGAAGGTGCCGACGATGGAGAAGATCGTCGTCAACATGGGCGTCGGCCGCGCCACCCAGCAGGCGTCGCTCATCGACGGCGCGGTGGCCGACCTCACGGCGATCACCGGGCAGAAGCCGTTGGTCACCAAGTCCCGTACCTCGATCGCGTCGTTCAAGCTCCGCGAGAACCAGGCGATCGGCGCGAAGGTCACCCTCCGCGGCGACCGGATGTGGGAGTTCTTCGACCGACTGCTGTCGGTCGCGATCCCGCGCATCCGCGACTTCCGCGGCCTGCCCGGACGTTCGTGGGACGGCAACGGCAACTACACATTCGGCCTGACGGAGCAGTTGGTGTTCCTCGAGATCGAGTACGACAAGGTCGACACGACGCGGGGAATGGACATCACCATCGTGACCACGGCGTCGAACGACCTCGACGGCAAGGCGCTGCTCGACGCGTTTGGCTTCCCGTTCCGCAAGGGCGAGATGCCGGCGTCGACGAAGAAGTCGCGCGGTGCGGCGAAGCGCACCGCAGGGAAGAAGTAGGACGAGGAGACGAGAGAGACGATGGCAAAGAAGTCGCTGGTCATCAAGGCGTCCCGCACGCCGAAGTTCCGGGTTCGCTCGTACACGCGCTGCGAGAAGTGCGGCCGTGCGCGCGCGGTCTACCGCAAGTTCGGGCTGTGCCGCCTGTGCCTCCGCAAGATGGCCCACGCCGGAGAGATCCCCGGCCTGACCAAGGCGAGCTGGTGATCGCGCCATGATGACCGATCCCATCGCCGACATGCTCACGCGGATCCGCAATGCGAACTCCGCGATGAAGGACGACGTGTCCATGCCTGCCTCGAAGCAGAAGGCTGCGCTCGCCGACATCCTCACCCGCGAGGGATACATCGAGGGCTTCGCCGTCAGCGATGCGTCCTCGGGTCCGGCCAAGGTGCTGACGATCCGCCTGAAGTATTCCGACGACCGCCAGCGCACCATCTCCGGGATCAAGCGCGTGTCGACGCCGGGTCTGAGGGTGTACCGCGCGGCGACCGAGGTGCCGAGGGTGCTGGGTGGGCTCGGTGTGGCGGTGCTGTCGACGAGTCAGGGCCTGATGACCGACCGCGAGGCGCGTCAGCGCAAGGTGGGCGGCGAAGTCATGTGTTTCGTCTGGTAGCGGGAGCGAGGGAACAACGACATGTCGCGAATTGGTAAGGCTCCGGTGGCAGTGCCGTCCGGCGTCGAGGTGAAGGTGTCCGGCCGTTCAGTGGCGGTGAAGGGCCCGAAGGGCGCGCTCACGCGGGAGATCCCCGTGGGGGTGTCGGTGGCCGTCGTCGACGGTTCCCTGGTCGTGTCGCGCGACGACGACGGGCGGGACGCACGCGCCCGTCACGGTCTCGTGCGCACGCTCGTGAACAACATGGTGATCGGCGTGACCGAGGGCTTCACGAAGGAGCTCGAGATCATCGGCGTCGGCTATCGAGCCGAGGCCCAGGGCCCGAACAAGCTCAAGCTCGCGCTCGGTTTCTCGCACCCGGTGCCGTTCGAGGCGCCGGATGGCATCACGTTCGAGGTGCCGACGCAGACGAAGGTCATCGTCAAGGGCGCGGACAAGGAGGTCGTCGGCCAGGTCGCCGCGAACATCCGCGAGTTCCGCAAGCCCGAGCCATACAAGGGTAAGGGCATCCGCTACGCCAACGAGCGTGTGCTCCGCAAGGCCGGCAAGACCGGCAAGAAGTGATCGGAGAGAGCAGATGACCGCCGTCGCACAGCAGCGCCACTCGTCCCGGATCCGCAGGCACCGCCGCGTCCGCAAGAAGATCCACGGAACCGCCGAGCGCCCGCGCCTCGCGGTGTTCCGCAGCAACAAGCACATCGGCCTGCAGTTGATCGACGACGACTCGGGTCGGACGCTCGCGTCGGCTTCGACGGTCGAGGCCGACCAGCGCACGAAGGGCACAGGCTCGACGGTGGAGGCAGCGCGCCGCGTCGGGGAGCTCGTCGCGCAGCGAGCGAAGGCGGCAGGTGTGACCAAGGTGGTGTACGACCGTGGTGGATTCCTCTACCACGGACGCGTGGCAGCGGCTGCTGAGGCCGCCCGGGCAGCAGGGTTGGAGTTCTGACATGAGCGACATGACACAGGCCGCAGGGCGCACGAACGAGCCCGGCCAGCTGCGCGAGTCGCGGGTGGTGCACATCAACCGCGTCGCGAAGGTCGTCAAGGGCGGACGTCGGTTCTCGTTCACGGCACTCGTCGTCGTCGGCGACGGAGCCGGACGTGTGGGCCTCGGGTACGGAAAGGCCAAGGAGGTGCCCCTGGCGATCCAGAAGGGCACCGAGGAGGCCAAGCGCAACCTGTTCGACGTCGCGCTCGCGGGCTCGACGATCACCCACCAGACCATCGGCATCAACGGCGCAGGCAGGGTGCTGCTCAAGCCAGCCGCCCCCGGTACCGGAGTCATCGCCGGCGGGGCTGCCCGCATCATCCTCGAGGAGGCGGGCGTGCACGACGTGCTCGCGAAGTCGCTCGGCTCGCCGAACGCCATCAACGTCGCGCGTGCGACCATCAACGGTCTGCGCTCGCTGCAGCGGCCCGACGAGGTCGCCCGTCGGCGCGGCATTCCTGCGGACTCGTTCGTCCCCAAGGGCCTGCTGAAGGCCTACACCGAGCGGAAGAAGGCGCACTGACATGTCCTCGTTCAAGAAGCCGGGCCGTACGACCCGCGACCGCAAGCCGCAGGCGAAGCAGCGTGCCGCAGAGGCCCGCACCCAGGCTGCAGCAGCGAAGGCTGCGTCGGCGACGCCGACGTCGGGTCGCGTGCCTCGCACCAAGCCGGTGCTGACGGGTCCGACCATCGTCGTCACCCAGGTGCGCTCGGAGATCGGCAACAAGCCCAAGAACCGTGCGACGCTGCGCGCGCTCGGACTGCGCAGGATCGGGCACACGAACACCTTGCCCGACCGTCCGGAGATCCGCGGCATGCTCGCTCGGGTGCCGCACCTCGTCGAGATCAGGAAGGGCAACTGACATGCGCGTCGATGAACTGAGGCCGTCAACCGGCTCCACCAAGCGCCGCAAGCGCATCGCACGTGGCATTGGCGGCAAGGGCGGAAAGACCGGAGGCCGCGGCACCAAGGGCCAGTACGCCCGCAGCAAGCCCGGACGCGGCTTCGAAGGCGGACAGATGCCGCTCAAGAGGCGCGTCCCGAAGCTGAAGGGGTTCACCAACCCGTTCCGCGTCGAGTACTACGCGGTCAACCTCGACACGATCGACGAGCTCGGCGTGTCGGAGGTCGACCCGGCGGTCCTCGTCGACCGTGGGGCGGCACACAAGGGCCTTCCCATCAAGGTGCTCGGTCGCGGCAAGATCACCCGAGCGGTGAAGGTGTCTGCGCACGCCGTGTCGAAGTCTGCGTCCGACGCCATCACGGCGGCGGGTGGCAGCGTCGTCATCCTGCCCCCGGCGCACAAGGGCCCGCGCCCCGCCGCCAAGGGCAACCAGTTCACCAACCGCTGACCAGCGGCCAACCAACCGAGCGAGGAGCGAGCCGATGTTGTCAGGCATCAGGAACATGTTCCGCGTCGGCGATCTGCGGAACAAGATCGCGTTCACGCTGGCGATGATCCTCGTCTACCGCCTCGGCGTCTCCATCCGCGTCCCGGGCGTCGACGGCCAGGCGGTCCAGCAGCTCCGCGAGGCGTCGAACTCACAGGGCGCGCTCGGATTCCTGAACCTGTTCTCGGGTGGCGCCTTCGGGTCGTTCTCGATCTTCGCGCTCGGGATCATGCCGTACATCACGTCGAGCATCATCATGCAGGTGCTCGGGGTCGTCATTCCGAAGCTCGAACAGTGGCAGCAGGAAGGTGCGGTCGGCCAGCGCAAGATCACCCAGTGGACCCGCTACATCGCGATCGTGATCGCGCTGCTGCAGGCCGCTGGGTTGACGTTCATCTTCGGCCAGGGCAACGGATCGGCGTTCTTCGGGGCGGTGGCCAACGTGCCGGACATCGTGCTCCTCGATCCGTTTATGCCGAGGGCGCTGCTGGTGATTCCCTCCCTCGTGGCGGGAACGGCCCTCCTGATGTGGATCGGCGAGCTGATCAGCCAGCGCGGAATCGGCAACGGCATGTCGATCCTGATCTTCGCCTCTGTCGTCGCGGACCTCCCGTACGGCTACTACTCCCTGCTGCAGAGCAGGAAGGTGGTGGTGTTCGTGATCCTGGTCTCCGTGTCGCTCGCCATCCTCGTGGCGGTCGTCCGCGTGGAGCTCGGTCAGCGCAGGATCCCGGTGCAGTTCGCCAAGCGCGTGGTCGGGCGCAGGATGTACGGGGGGCAGAACACCTACATCCCCCTGAAGGTCAACCAGTCGGGCGTGGTGCCGATCATCTTCGCGAGCTCGGTGCTGCTCCTGCCGGTGCTCTTCTCGAACATGCTCGGCAGTGCGGAGGGCTGGCGCGGCAGCATCGCGGGCTTCGTCAATGACTACCTCGTCAACAGCCAGAACCTGCTCTACATCTCGCTGTTCTTCGCGATGATCATCGGTTTCGCGTACTTCTACAACTCGATCGCGTTCGACCCGATCCGGCAGGCCGACCAGCTGCGCAAGCAGGGCGGATTCATCCCCGGCATCCGGCCCGGCCCCCAGACCGAGTCGTTCCTGGCGAAGACGGTGAACCGGATCACGCTCCCCGGCGCCATGTTCGTAGCGTTCATCGCGATCGTGCCGTACATCGTGCTGTGGGTCGGCGACGTGCAGACATTCCCCTTCGCGGGCACGACGGTGCTGATCGCGGTCGGCGTGGCGCTCGAGCTCATGCGCCAGATCGACAGCCAGCTCATGCAGCGCAACTACGAAGGCTTCCTCAAGTAACCGGTCCCCGCAAGGGGGTGGATGGCGATGGACACGACCTCGACACCGGCGCACGGCGTGCGCGCGATCATCTTTGGCCGGCAGGGCGCGGGCAAGGGCACCCAGTGCCAGATGCTCGGCGCACACTTCGGCGTCCCGCACGTCTCCACTGGCGACATGCTGCGCGCGGCGGTGCGCCAGGATTCCCCGCTCGGTCGGGCCGTCAAGGCGGTCCTGGACGCGGGCGGCCTCGTGGACGACGAGATGATGGTCAGCCTCGTGCAGGGTCGCATCGGTCAGGACGACGCGCGCGCCGCGGGCTACGTCCTCGATGGCTTCCCGCGGACGGTCGGACAGGCGCGCTCGCTCGACGAGATGACGGTCTCGCGCCCGATCGACGTGGTGATCGACCTCGAGGTGGGCCGCGACGTGGTGCTGGCGCGTCTCTCGGCTCGCAGGACGTGCGGTCAGTGCGGGGCGAACTACGTCGCGACGGGCGGCGAGGCCGAGCCGTGGACCTGCGCACGGTGTGGTGGGCCTGTCGGACAGCGGGCGGACGACACCCCGGAGGCGATCGGCCGCCGGCTCGACCTCTACGACTCCCAGACCGCGCCCTTGATCGACTACTACCGGGCCGGGTCGCGGCTCGTCGTCGTGGACGGCGTGGGGACGCCCGAGGAGGTCTTCGGGCGGCTCTGTCGAGCAGTTGAGGGGGCATTGGGGGGCTGACGCCGGGTTTGGCCTCTGGGCGGGAACCGGTAGGCTCGTCCTTCGCCATTCGGGGATCTCCCCGGGACCGCGTGCCGTTGAGGAGAGGGATCTGCCGAAGAACAAGGAAGACGCGATCGTGCTGGAGGGCACGATCCTCGAGTCTCTGCCGAACGCAATGTTTCGGGTGCAGCTCGACAACGGCCATACGGTGTTGGCTCACATATCCGGGAAGATGCGGATGAACTACATCCGAATCCTCCCGGGCGACAAGGTGCAGGTGGAACTCACCCCGTACGACCTGACTCGGGGACGCATCACCTACCGCCACAAGTAGACGATTTCAGGAACTCCACGGACACGCGACGAAGAGGACAGCAGTGAAGGTCAAGCCGAGTGTGAAGAAAATCTGCGAAAAGTGCAAGGTCATCAGGCGGCACGGCCGCGTCATGGTGATCTGCGAGAACCCCCGGCACAAGCAGCGCCAGGGCTGAGAGGAACGGGTCGATGGCACGCATCTCTGGAGTCGACATCCCGCGCGAGAAGCGCCTGGTGATCGCACTCACCTACATCTACGGCATCGGCCGCAGCACGTCCGAGAAGATGTGCATCGAGCTGGGTCTCAACCAGGACACCCGCGTCCGCGACCTCACTGACGCCGAGGTCAACAAGGTCCGCATGTACATCGAGAACAACCTGACGGTCGAGGGCGACCTCCGCCGCGACGTCCAGACCGACATCAAGCGGAAGATCGAGATCGGCTCGTACCAGGGCTCGCGCCACCGCAAGGGACTCCCCGTCCGCGGCCAGCGCACCCACACCAACGCACGCACAAGGAAGGGACCGCGCAAGACCGTGGCGAACAAGAAGATGGCAGTGAGGAAGTAGCCGTGGCCAAGACCCCTGCTCCCCGCAAGCGCAAGCGCGACCGTCGCAACGTGTCGACGGGCATCGTGCACATCAAGAGCTCGTTCAACAACACCATCGTCTCCATCACCGACACCGAGGGCAACGTCATCGCGTGGGCGTCGGCCGGTGGCGTGGGCTTCAGTGGTTCCCGCAAGTCGACGCCATTCGCCGCCCAGCTGGCCGCCGAGAAGGCCGGTCGTGCCGCGATGGAGCAGGGGCTGCGCCGTGCAGAGGTGCACGTGAAGGGTCCGGGCTCGGGCCGCGACACGGCGCTCCGTTCCATCCAGAACCTCGGCATCGAGGTGTCCGGAATCAAGGACGTGTCGCCGGTGCCGCACAACGGCTGCCTCCCCCCGAAGCGGAAGCGGGCGTAGCCATGGCCCGCTACACCGGTCCCAAGGTCCGCATCTCGCGGCGCCTCAACGTCAACATCTTCGAGAACGCAAAGGGCTCGAAGGCACTCGAGCGCCGACCGTTCCCGCCGGGTACGCACGGCCGCACGCGGCGCCGCGGTGCGGGCAGCGAGTACCTGACCCAGCTGCAGGAGAAGCAGAAGGCGAAGTACATCTACGGCCTCCTGGAGCGCCAGTTCCGCAAGACCTACGACGAGGCGAACCGCCTCGCAGGTCCGACCGGCGAGAACCTGTTGCGCCTGCTCGAGTGCCGGCTCGACAACGTCGTCTACCGCGCGGGATGGGGTTGCACCCGTCCGCAGGCGCGGCAGTTCGTCAGCCACGGCCTCGTGCTGGTCGACGGGAAGCGCGTGAACATTCCCTCGTACCGCGTCACCCGCGGCCAGGTCGTCACGCTGTCCGAGAAGGCCCGCAAGATGATCGCCATCCAGCACAACATCGACACGCTCGACCGCCGCATGGTCGGCTGGCTCGAGGCAGGGGACGAGGGCCGTCAGGTCACCGTCCGCGAGCTGCCGCAGCGCGAGCACATCGACGTGCCGGTGCGCGAGCAGCTCATCGTCGAGCTCTACTCGAAGTAGCCCACCCCAGGAGGAGAAGGTCACCGTGCTCGTCATTCAGCGCCCCCAGGTCGAGGCCATCGGCCAGGCAGACAACAACAGGCAGAAGTTCGCGATCGGACCGCTCGAGCCAGGGCTCGGACACACCATCGGCAACTCGTTGCGCCGCATGCTCCTGTCATCGATCCCCGGTGCGGCGATCACGACCGTGAAGTTCGAGCAGGCCCTCCACGAGTTCGACACCATCGACGGCGTCTCGGAGGACGTGACCGAGATCATCCTGAACATCAAGGACGTCGTCGTGACGTCCGAGCTGGACGAACCGACGATGATCACCCTCGACATCAAGGGCCCCAAGGACGTCACCGCAGCGGACATCCCGTGCCCTGCTGGCATCGAGGTGGTCAACCCGTCGCAGCCGATCGCCACGCTGTCGGCAAAGGGACGCCTGAACGTCAGCCTCACCGTTGAGCGCGGCAAGGGCTACCTGTCCAGCGACCGCGAGATGAACAAGTCGATCGGCGTCATCCCGATCGATGCGATCTTCTCGCCGGTGCGCCGCTGCACCTTCACGGTGGAGCCGACGCGCGTCGAGCAGTCGACCAATTACGACCGCATCGTGCTCGACATCGAGACCGACGGGTCGCTCGAGCCCCGCGACGCCCTCGCGTCGGCGGGGGCCACGCTGCGCGTGCTGGTCGATCTCGTTGCAGGCCTGAACGAGTCGGCTCCGGCGCTCGAGCTCGGCGAACTCGTCGGCAGCGGTTCGGGCTCGCCCGACCTCGACCTCAGCATCGAGGACCTCGACCTCTCCGAGCGCCCCCGCAACTGCCTCAAGCGCGCGCAGATCAACACGATCGGCGAACTGGTCCTCCGCACGGAGGAGGACCTCCTGAACATCACCAACTTCGGCCAGAAGTCCCTCGACGAGATCAAGTTGAAGCTCGACGAGCGCGGCCTGTCCCTGCGCATCTGACCGTCACGAGACCCCGGAGGGCACCGACATGCCAGCAACACCCAGGAGGGCGCCGAAGTTCGGCGGCAGCGCAAGCCACCAGAAGCTGCTGATGGCGAACCTCGCCGCGTCCCTGTTCGCGGCGGGCGGCATCGTCACCACGGAGGGCAAGGCGAAGGCGCTCCGTCCGATCGCCGAGAAGTTGATCACCAAGGCGGTCAAGGCGCAGGAAGAGGGGCCGATGCGCCTCCACCGCATCCGCCAGATCCAGTCGTACCTGAACGACAAGGAGATCACGAACCGCCTCGTGAAGGATCTCGCTCCGCGGTACGTCAACCGCAACGGCGGGTACACGAGGATCCTGAAGTTGGGGCCGCGTCACGGCGACAACGCCCCGATGGCCCGCATCGAACTCGTCTAACCGGCTGCCCATGGGGCGGGCGCGCATGACGGTCGCCTATCGCGGCGACGCCTTCAGGGGGTTCGCACCCAGTGACGGAGTCCCGACTGTCGCCGGTGCAATTGCGGGGGCGATCAAGCAGGTCCTCGGCGAGGACGTCGCACTGGTTGCCGCGGGTCGCACCGACGCCGGCGTGCACGCGACGGGACAGGTCGTGAGCCTGGACCTGCCCGACCGCGTCGACCCCGGCGTCCTGGCGAGGCAGATCAACGCACTGTGCGGGCCGTCGATCGTGGTTCGCGACGCACGGTGGGTCCCCGCGGAGTTCCACGCGAGGTTCTCCGCGCTATGGCGCTCCTACCGCTACCAGGTGCTCAACTCCCCGGTCACCGATCCGTTCCTGGCGGACAGGGCGTGGCACATCCACCGTCCACTCAACATCCGTGCCATGCGCCTTGCCGTGGACGCCATCGTCGGTGAACACGACTTCTCCGCGTTCTGCCGGCGCCCAAAGGACGAGGACGGCCGTGAGCCGTCGATGAAGCGCTACGTGATGGACGCCGACTGGATCCGGAGCGACGACGGGCTGACGACCTTTCGGATCACGGCGAACGCCTTCTGCCACCAGATGGTGCGGGCGCTGGTGGGAACCTTCGTCGAGGTCGGCCTCGGAAAGCGGCCGCCGAGCGACGTCAGGGGACTGCTGGTGTCGGGCGACCGGTCCCAGGCCGCCCAAGTGGCCCCGCCCCACGGCCTCGTGCTGGTGGAAGTGGGCTACCCGCTCGACCTTGGCTGACCGGAGACTTGCGGCCCGCGGGATTGTGACGACCGCACCCCCACCCCTATCCTGAAGGGTCCGTCGCGGCCAGACCCGGAGACCAACCCATCATGCGAACCTTCACCCCAAAGACCGACGAGATCGAGCGCCAGTGGCACCTCGTCGACGCCGAGGGACTCGTGCTCGGACGCATGTGCACCGAGGTCGCCCGCATCCTCCGTGGCAAGCACAAGCCGATTTTTGCGACCCACATGGACACGGGTGACCACGTCGTCATCGTGAACGCCTCGAAGGTGGTCCTGACCCGCGGCAAGGCCGAGGTGGAGATGGTCCACAACTACAGCGGCTATCCGGGCGGTCTGCGCAGCGAGACGTACGGCAGCCTCCTCCGTCGCAAGCCCGAGGATGCCATCCGGCGCACGGTGCGCGGCATGCTGCCGAAGGGCCCGCTCGGCCGTCAGATGATCAAGAAGCTGAAGGTGCACGCGGGGCCGACCCACGATCACCAGGCTCAGAAGCCGACGAAGTTGGACCTGCCGGGCGCACGCGCCCGCTGATGCAAGGAGTACGAGTGGGCACGAAGCCGCTGACGCAGACCACGGGACGCCGCAAGGCCGCGATCGCACGCGCGCGACTGCGCCCCGGCACCGGCAAGGTGACGGTGAACGGCCGTGCATTCGAGGTGTACTTCCCGAGCGAGGTGCAGCGCGCCGAGGCGATCGAGGCGCTGCGCGTCGTCGAGGCCGAGTCGTCGTACGACGTCGATGCCGACATCGTCGGCGGTGGCGTCGCCGGTCAGGCGGGCGCACTGCGCATGGCCATTGCCCGCTCGGTCGTCGAGCTCGATCCCGAGAAGCGCGGCGCGCTCCGCAAGGCTGGCCTGCTCACCCGCGACCCGCGCCGCAAGGAGAGCAAGAAGTACGGCCTGAAGAAGGCGCGCAAGGCGCCGCAGTACACGAAGCGCTAGACGGACTGGCCGTCCGGAGGGGGCGGTAGGCGTGCGCTTCGGGACGGACGGACTCCGCGGCCGCTACCCCGGCGAGATGTCGGAGGACGTGGCGCGGCGGGCAGGTGCCGCTGCGGCGTCGGTGTTCGCTGGAACGACGATCCTCGTCGGTCGCGACACGAGGGAGTCGGGACCCGGGCTGGTGCGCGCGTTCATCGAGGGAGTCACGTCGTCAGGTGGCCGCTGCACCGACCTGGGCGTCGCTCCGACCCCCGCAGTCGCGTGGCTCGCACGGCTGCACTCGTGCGCGGGGGCGGTCGTCACCGCGTCGCACAATCCCTGGAAGGACAACGGCGTGAAGATCTTCGCGCCCGGGGGGACCAAGCTCACCGACGGGCAGCAGGATGCCGTGCAGCAGCTGCTCGACGAGGCACGGCCGCCGGCGGATGCGACCGCGGAGCCCGGCTTCGTCGCCGACGACGGGTCGTCGATGCTGCACTCCTGGGCGGAGCACGTGGTCGCGACGGCCGGCCGAGGGTCGCTCGACGGACTCACGATCGTCGTCGACTGCGGGAACGGCGCGCTCAGCGGGGTCGCACCACGGGTCGTCGCAGAGCTGGGAGCGACCGTGGTCGCGGTGAACGCTGAGCCCGACGGGCGCAACATCAACGACGGGTGCGGCGCCGCCCATCCGTCGCGCCTCGGGGGGCTCGTCCGCATGCACAGGGCCGACCTCGGCATCTCGTTCGACGGCGACGGTGACCGTGTGATCGCAGCGGACCACGAGGGGACCATCGTTGACGGAGACCGGGTGATCGCGCTCGCCGCGGCCGATCTCCTCGGCAGGGGCGAACTGGAGCCGCGCACCGTCGTCGTCACCGTCATGTCGAACGCGGGGTTCCACGACGCGATGGAGGCGCTCGGTATCGCCGTGGTGACCGTCCCCGTGGGCGACCGCAACGTGCTCGCGGCGATGGAGCGCACGGGTGCGGAGCTCGGCGGCGAGCAGAGCGGGCACGTCGTCTTCGGTCGGTACGCGACGACGGGGGATGGGCTCCTGACCGGGGCGCTCCTCGCGGGCATCGTGCGCCGCAGCGGGACGACGCTGCGCGACCTCGCAGCGGGTGCGATGCACGCGCTGCCGCAGGTGCTGGTGAACGCGAAGGCGGCGGCGCCGCGCGTCGCCGAGGAGATGGCCGGGGAGATCGCCGCTGCGGAGGCACGCCTGGGCGGAACCGGGCGCATCCTGGTCCGTGCGAGCGGCACCGAGCCGGTGGTGCGCGTGATGGTGGAGGCCGCGACGGAGGGAATCGCGGACGCCGTCGCTCGCGACCTCGTGGCGGCCGTCGAACGGCGCTACGCGGCGGATCGGTAGCCTGACCGACATGTGCGGCATCGTCTGCATCGTGTCGCGCCAATCGGCACGGCCGGCTCCGGCACCGGACTCGGTGCTTGCCGGGTTGGATGCTGCTGTCGCCGCCGGACGGTCCGGTGACCTCGGGGGTTGTGCGGCGATGGCGACCGCCGCGGACGCGTCGCTGCGCGGCGACGCGGGGCTTGCTGCGCTCCTCGACCATGCCGACCTGGCGCCGGCGCTCGCGGCGCGCGCCGAGTCGCTCGTGCGGATCGCCGACGAGGAAGAGGCGGGACTGGAGTCCGGCGGCGCACGGTCCGCGCGCGAACTGGATGCTGCATCGGCACTGGTGGGTGCGATCCGCGACGCGGCCTTCGCGCTGGTCCACGACAGGATCCGGACCGCGCGGATGGTGTCGGAACTGGCGGGGCCGGGGGCTCCCCGCTCGGCGCAGCACGCGTACCTCTCCATCCAACAGGCCTTCTCGGCGCTCGACCGGATGGAGGTCCGGGGCCGCGACTCCGCCGGCGTCCACGTGCTCGTCTGGGGCCACGGAGTGTCGGCGGCGGATCCGTCAGTCGCCACCCTCCTCGGCGACCGGGACCGCGACCCGCTCTTCACCTCGCGTTCGGTCCGCCCGGGCTCGAACGGGCGCGCGTGGTCGTTCGTGTACAAGGCCGCAGCGGAGATCGGAGAGCTCGGCGACAACACGCGCGCAATGCGCGCCGCGGTGGCGGCCGACGACCTCCTTCGCCACCTGCTCGTGCAGCCCGGTGCCCGCGCGTCGGTCATCGGACACACGAGGTGGGCGAGCGTGGGCATCATCTCGGAGCCGAATGCCCACCCGGTGAACTCCGAGGA
>JBIIHV010000161.1:0-4677 GCA_044235415.1 Ilumatobacteraceae bacterium
CCCGCCTCCTCGTCACCGTCCTCATCACGTTCTTCCCGATCGTCTCCTCGACGCTCTTCGGCTTCCGCTCGGTCTCGCCGCACCTCCACGACCTCTTCTCCGTCCACCGTGCGGGACCGGTCCGGACGCTCCTGCTCCTCGAGCTCCCTGCGGCGCGCCCGTCCATCCTGAACGGACTCAGGACGTCCGCCGGTCTCGCCGTGATCGGAGCGATCGTCGGCGACTTCTTCTTCTCGCGCGGCGATCCCGGACTCGGGAAGCTGATCCAGTTCTTCTTCCTCAACAACCTCGCAGGTCCGATGTTCGTCTCGGCGTTCATCGCGTCCACCCTCGGATTTGCGTTCTTCGCGGTCTTCGAGATGGTGACGCGCCGCACGGTCGGCCGCTGGTACGGGGACGTGCGCTAGTTTCGGACGATGCCACGTCGTCTGCTGCCCCTCGGGGCGTCGATCATCCTTCTGGTGTCTGCGTGCGGGGGCTCCGGCACCGCCGAACCCGGTCAGCCCGTGGAACCGGTTGGCGGGGGACTCGCCGACACCTGCCCGGCGCGGATCGTGGTCCAGACAGACTGGTTCCCCCAGGCCGAACACGGTGGTGTCTACGAGTTGCTGGGCGACGACGCGTCGACCGACAAGGACAGCGGCGCGACCGTCGGCTCGCTCGTCGTCCGCGGCGAGCAGACCGGCCTCCAACTGGAGATCCGCGCCGGCGGGCCGTTCCTCCAGTCGCCGGTCGTGACGGAGATGTACTCGGACGACGACATCGTCCTCGGCTACGTCGGCAGCGACGTGGCCGTCTCCCGGTTCGCCGATGCCCCGACGGTCGCCGTCTTTAACGCCTTGAACGTAAACCCGCAGGTACTGCTCTGGAACGCAGATCTCCACCCTGCAGATGCGCCCCTGGAGCAGGTCGCCGCCGAGGTTGGAGCGGTCTACGTCTTCGGCGAGCCGTCATGGGTGCGCTTCCTCGAGGCGCAGGGAGTTCTCGATGCGGCAAAGGTCGACTCGGGCTATCAGGGCAATCCCATCCTCGCCACCGAGGACGTCATCCACCAGGGATTCGTCACTTCCGAGCCGTATACCTATGCCAACCTCGAGTCCGGTGCGATCGCCACGGGTCATGTCCTGATCCACGACCTCGGCTGGACGAACTACCCGCAGAACCTCGCAGTCCGGGCGGACCGGCTCGACGACCTCCGCCCGTGCCTGCAGCAGCTGGTCCCCGTCCTCCAGCAGGCGCAACTCGACTACATCGCCGAGCCGGATCGCACCAACGCACGGATCGTGGCGGCAGTCGAGGCCCTCGACAGCTGGTGGTCCCAGTCCGCCGGTTCGACGGCTGACAGCGTGAACCAACAGGTCGAACTCGGCATCATCGGCAACGGCTCCACGCCGACGTTCGGGGACCTCGAGCCCGACCGACTGGACGGGTTCATCCGCATCCTGCTGCCGATCCTCCGCGAACAGGGCATCGACGCACCCGATGTCCGTGCATCGGACATCTCGACGAACGAATTTCTGGACCCTGCGATCTCCTGGGCCGGTTAGCCGCCCTCAGGCGTCGCGCACCGTGCCCGCCCGTACCACCACGGGCTCCTTGTCGCTCCACGGGAAATTGATCCACTTGTCCGTATAGCGCCAGACATAGTCGCACTTCACCATCGACGCAGACTTCTCGTAGAGCACGGCAAGTCGGGTGTCGGCGAGCCGGTCCGCACAGAACTGCAGCACGTGCTTGAGCGTGTGCCCCGTGTCGGCGACGTCGTCGACGATGAGCACACGGGCATCGGTGAGGTCGACCAGCGACGGAACCGGGGGGAGGATCATGGGAACGGCCAGGCGCTCGTTGACCCCGGTGTAGAACTCGACGTTCATGGTGAAGGTGTTCTTCACCGACAACGCATAGCCCAGCGCACCGGCCGTCAATAGACCGCCCCGCGCGATGGCGAGGATGATGTCCGGCTCGTACCCGCTTCGCGCCACCATCTCCGCCAACTCGCGGCTCGCAGCCCCGAATCCGTCCCACGTCATGATCTCGCGCTCGGTCGCCATCGACCGCGAATCTACTTGACGCCGCCCCCGCGGTACGGGCAGTGGCGGCACCCGCTCTCGCAGCAGTAGCCGCGGTCGAGGTGGGCGACACTCGTCATCACCAGCAAGCCGGAACGCGGATCGCGATACGAACGCTCGCCGCGCTCGACCGCCCGTGCGTGCAGCGCCTCGAGTTCCGGGTTCATGCCGGACGGACGAGGCCCGCGAGGACGTCCCAGAAAGCCGGCCAGCTCTTCGCGACGACGCCCGGATCCAACACCGTCACGGGTCCGCCCGCGAGCCCCAACACGGCAAACGCCATGGCGAGCCGGTGGTCGTCGCGCGGATCGACCTCGACCGAGGTGGGTGCGCCCGGCACGACCCGCATCCCGTCCTCCCTCACCTCCACGCCCGCTCCCGCCCTGCGGAGCTCGACCGCAAGATCGTCGATGCGGTTGCTTTCCTTTCCACGGATGAAGCCGACGCCTCGGATCGTCGTGGGACCGGATGCCCTCGTCGCGACCGCAGCAAGGATCGGCACGGCATCGGACATTTCGGACAAGTCCGCGTCGACGCCGACGAGCGGACTCCCAGGTCGGCGGGACACCACGAGGTCGGTCCCCTGTGCTTCGACCGCACATCCCATCCGTTCGAGAATCGCCGGGAAGTCGCGCTCCGGCTGGAGAACCGTTCCTGCGGCGTCACGGACGACAACGCGCCCCCCGACCAGCGCCGCGGCGGCGAAGGCAAAGCTGGCCGAGGATGCGTCGGGCTCCACGACGTAGTGCCGCCCCCGGTAGGCGCCGGGTCCGATCTCGATGGTGTCTGCCGACACCGCGATCGTGGCGCCGAACGATCGCGCCACCTGCACCGACATCTCCAGATAGCCATTCGAGACGCGCGGACCCGGCACCGCCAGCCGGAGCCCGTCCCGCATTGCCGGACCCGCGAGGACGAGGGCACTGGCGAACTGGCTCGACGACTCGGCCGAGACGGTCACCCGACCGCCTGCCACGGGCCCTCCCGACACCGTGACCGGCAACCTGCCGCGCTCCCCCATCCATTCGACCCGCGCCCCGATGTCCAGGAGTGCGTCGTGCAGTCCGTCCATCGCGCGGCGGCGCAGACCTGCTCCACCGGTCAACGTCGTTCTGCCGGCGCGAACCGCGGCAACTGCCGTGAGGAACCGCGACGTCGTGCCGCCGAGCCCGGCGTCGATCGCGACGTCGGCTGCCGCGGACGGGTCGATTCCGGCATCGACGACGACTGTGGTGCCGAAGAGCCGAATCCTTGCGCCGAGCGCACGGCATCCGGCGATCAGCAGGCGCGTATCGTCGCCATCGGGGACGTTCTCGATCGTGCTCGTCCCGGCCGCGAGGACCGCGCACACGATCGCCCGGTTCGCAATGGACTTCGAGCCGGGAACGACGACCGTCGCGTCGAGCGGCGACCCGATCGGCTGGATCGTCACCGAACCGGTCACGCGAGTGACGACACCGTCGGCCGGTAGCCCCGTGCGAGAAGGCCCCCGCGGAAGAGGTCCCTCTGCGCCGATTCGACGACGATGACCAGCACGCCGCGATCCCCTTCCGTGGAGTGCACCACCTCGAAGTTGGCGATGTTGACGCCCGTCTCCGCGGCGATGGCGAAGATCTCGGCCGCCGCACCGGCGCGATCCGGGATCGGGATGCGCACCTCCGACGCGTCGCGCAGCTCCCTGATCCGCCCGGGAAGGTTCGACCGCGCCTCGCGGGCGGCCTGCAGGGACTCCGTCAGACGCACGTCGTCGCCCTCGGCGACGACCCTCCTCGTTTCGACGAGCGCCGACACCAGCTCGTCGAGGGAGTCCACGATCGCCGAGCGGTTCTCCCGGCAGATGTCGATCCAGATGCGGGGGCTCCCCGACGCGACGCGCGTCATGTCGCGGAAGCCGCCCGCGGCGAGACGGAGAACCGCACCGTGGTCGGTGGCGCGCCGCATTGCCACTCCCATGAGGGCGGCGGCGGTGAGGTGGGGCAGGTGGCTGACGATCGCGACGAGCCGGTCGTGGACCTCTGCATCCAACACGATCGGCTCGGCACCGAGGTCGCGGACGAGGGACGCGACGGTCTGGAACGCGGCGTCGTCCGTGGTCGGCGCGGGTGTCAGGACCCACATCGCACCCCGGAACAGGTCCGGATCCGCGCCCGCAAGGCCGTGGAGCTCGCTTCCCGCCATCGGATGCCCACCAACAAACCGCGGCGACGCCAGATCGCGCACCACCGCCCCTTTCACGCTCCCGAGGTCCGTGACGACGCCCGATGTCATGGACAGCACGTCCCTCGCGACCGCAGGGATCGCCGACACGGGCACCGCGACGATGGTGACCTCGGCGGCAGGGTCCATCCCGGCGGCGGAGATGACGCCCCGCGAGACGGCTTCCTCGACGACGTCAGCGTCGGAGTCGGTCCCCCGCACCGTCCATCCGCGCGCGACCAGACCCGTTGCAACCGAACCGCCGATGAGGCCCAATCCGACGACGTTTGCGGTTCTGTCGCTCACGGACGACGATCGTACCGACGCCCGCGACCGGCATCGCCGAGCGAGCGCAGCTCCGCGTCGCTCAGCGTCCGCCACTTCCCCGGCGCAAGCGACCGGTCGATGATCG
>JBIIHV010000163.1:0-4641 GCA_044235415.1 Ilumatobacteraceae bacterium
GGCGGCACCGCTGAAGCCGAGCCCGCGCCCCATCGGGATGCGACCGCGCACCCACAGGTCCCCGGTGCCGCCGGCGCGTCTGAATGCGTCCATGGCCGGGTGGCGTTCCTCCGCCGTCGACGCACCGTCGGGAGCATCGGACGTCCCGCACTCGAAATGGAGCGACAGCGCCATGCCGAGCGCATCGAAGCCGGGCCCGAGGTTGGCGGAACTTGCGGGAACCTTCACGTGCACGCCGTCACCCTCCCGTCGCACTGCCCGCAGACACGAGCTCTGCGAGCACGTCGCGCGCAGCACCCGAATCGATGCTCCGCACGGCTGCGTCGCGCCCTTCCGCGAGGTCGCCCGCCGCACCCGCCACCACCAGCGCAGCCGCAGCGTTGAGCAGGACCACGTCGCGCACGGGCCCGGTCGATCCGTCGAGCACGTCGAGCACCGCAGCGGCGTTCGTCATCGGATCGCCGCCGCGCAGCGCCTCGACGTCGGCGCGCGCGAACCCGAGGTCGACGCCGTCCACACGGAATGCGCGGGTCGCGCCGGCGTACACCTCCACCACCTCGTTCGGCCCGCCGAGCCCGAGCTCGTCCAACCCGCCGTGGCCGTGCACGATCCAGGCTCGCTTCACCCCTCGCTCGACGAGCGCGCGACCCATCAATGGCGCGAGCTCGGGCGACCGCACGCCGAGCAACATGAACGCCACCGGCGCAGGGTTCGCCAGCGGACCGAGCACGTTGAACACCGTGGGGACGCCCAGCTCCCGACGGATGGGGCCGACGTGACGGAACGCCGGGTGGAACGCCGGTGCGAAGCAGAATCCGAACCCCGTGCGCGCCACGCTGTCGGCCACCGACTGCGGCGTCGACTCGATTGCTGCACCGAGCGCCTCGAGGACGTCGGCCGTGCCACACTTCGACGAGGCCGCACGGTTGCCGTGCTTGCACACGGGCACCCCCGCCCCCGCCACGACGAGCGAGGCCATCGTCGAGACGTTGACGGAATGCGACCGGTCGCCACCGGTGCCCACGATGTCGATCGCGCGTCCCGCCAGGCCCGCGGGCAGCTCGACGCGCGTGGACGCCTCGAGCACGGCCCGGAGCATCCCCGCGATTTCATCCGCAGTCTCGCCCCGCGTACGCATGCCGATGAGGACCGCGGCCACCTGGGCCGGCGTCGCCTCACCCGCGAGCAGCGCCCGCATCACTGAACCGGCGTCGTCAGGTTCGAGCACCTCACCCGAGGAGATGCGACCGATGACCCCCGGCCATCCGCCGAGCGCGTCGAGCGCGCTCATCGCGGGTCAGGCCGTGCGGCGACGCTGGCGCAGCAACCGCCGGCGCTCACGGGCGGTCGCACCGCCCCAGACGCCTTGGTGCTCGCGGTTGTCGAGGGCATGGTTGAGACACGCTAGGCGCACCGCACACTCGGCGCACACGGCCTTCGCGTCCTCCGCGAGATCCTCGTCATCCTCCGGATAGAAGATCTCGGCGTCCAGGCCCTGGCAGGCCCCCCTTGCACGCCACGTCGCATCAGCGGCACCCATCGTTCCAGCCCCCCAGCCGGTCCACTGTCTCCTGTTGGCAAGACTACGAGCCTCGCCGCTCTGCGAACCAATTGACCGATCGGTCGGTCGGCCGGACGGACCACCCGGGACCCCCGGTCAGGGCTCCTCGGGGATGCCGTACGCGCGGGCGATCACCTGGATCGGGTGGCGCACCACCACGCCGACCTGGGACTCCACGGCCGCGTTCGACCGCGCGCAGTCGCCCGCCGCCACCCTGCCCGCCCCGGCGAGGTCCCGTCCGAGCGATTCGGCCATCGAAGCCGACCAGCCGGCGAACCGCGCGCGTCCACTCCAGGGCTCCTCGCCGCCGGAGCACACGGCCACCACCGTGACCGGCGCCCCCGTCAGGCGCAGCAGGTCGCGGCTACGCACGGCGACGTCCTGGGCGCGCAGACGGCACGGTGCGTGGTACGCGATCGACTCCGGCACGTCACCCGGAAACTCGGTGTCGAGGGCCGACTCACCCTCCGCATGGGCGCGCATGAGGTACTCGGCCGCGTCGAAGGTGTGCGCCGCGAGCAGGTCGGCGTCCGGTCCACCGACGAAGTCCGGGTAGTCGCGTCGGATCACGAGGCTGCACGTGGGCTGTGCCACGACGACGTCGCGCCCCGCCCGCACGTGGGACGCGAGGGCGCGCACGTTGCGGACCGCCGACTGGACGAACGATTCGACGTCGCCACCGTGCAGGTACGGCGCGCCGCAGCATCCCGCGCCCTCGGCCAGCGAACACTCGACGCCGTTGTGCTCCAGCACCTTCACGAGGTCTCGGCCGATGTCGGGACGCTGGTACTCCACGAGGCAGGTCGGATAGACGGCGACGCGTGCGCGCGCATCGGCGAGACGCACCGTCACCCTGCGCGCGAACCACGTCGTGAAGCGCTCGCGGGCGACGGGTGGAAGCAGGCGCTGCGCGGGGACGCCCGCCACCTTCCCCACGGCACGCCGCACGAGCGTGCCCGGTGCCGACCCCGCGACGGCTGCGGCAACTGATCCCGCGCGGGACGCGACCGCCGCCACCGTGTCGGTCCGTCCCGCAACCGCCACGGACACCTTCGTCCTGAGCGGCACGTGGCCGTTGGCCCAGCGCATCGCGTTCGCCCGAAGCATCAGCCGGGGCACGTCGAGCGCCGACTCGCTGCGGCCCGGTGCGTGGGGGCACTCGACGACGCACGCTCCGCATTGGAAGCACCCATCCACGACCCTGTCCTGCTGCGCCGGGACCATCCATCCCGCGTCGCGATCGTCGCGCCGGTCGAGGAGCGCAAAGAGCGTCGGAAAGGACGGGCACAGGTCGGTGCACTTGCGGCACCCCTCGCAGAGGTTGAACGCGCGCGTCAACTCTCCGCGCACGTCGGCCTCGTCGAGGTACCGGGGGTCGTTCGGGTCGTAGGTCGTCGTCATGGGGGCGCGTCAGCCGAGAGGGTAGGCACGACCCGACCGGGCGACAAGCACCGCAACTACGCTCGGCAACGCCATGGCCCTCCAACGCGCCGACGCCCTGCGGCGCCTCGCGACCGAGGAATTCGACGTGCTCGTGGTGGGTGGTGGCATCACCGGCCTCGGTACCGCGCTGGACGCCGTGTCCCGCGGCCTGCGCACGGCCCTCGTCGAACGGGACGACTTCTCGTCCGGCACCTCGTCGAAGAGCAGCAAGCTCTCGCACGGCGGCCTCCGCTATCTCCAGCAGGGCGACGTCCAGCTGGTCTACGAGGCACTCCACGAGCGCCAGAGGATGCTGCGCAACGCGCCGCACCTCGTGCAGCCGATGGCATTCATGATCCCTCTGCAGGCGAAGGGCGGCGTGGTGCCCCGCAGGATCGCCCGTGCATTCGGCAGTGCGCTTTGGATGTACGACCTCACCGGCGGTTGGCGAATCGGCCGCCTGCACCGCAGGATCGGACGCGAGGCGGCACGGGACCACTTCCCCACGGCGCCCGAGGGACGCATTGCAGGCGCATACCTCTATTACGACGCGACGGTGGACGACTCGCGGCTCTGCGTCGCCGTGGCGCGCACCGCGGCGGCCCGCGGCGCAGCGGTCGCCAACCGTGCACGGGTCGCGCAGATCCTCCACGACGGGAATGGCCGCGCACGTGGCGCCCGCGTCGAGACGCCCGATGCGGGCGAGTTCGAGGTGCGCGCACGCACCGTCGTGAACGCGTCGGGCGTGTGGTCGGACGCCGTCCGCGCCACGGACGAGGGCCGGGACCCGCGCAGCATCAGGCCGGCGAAGGGCATCCACGTCACGTTCCCGTGGTCGAAGGTGCGCAACGACGTTGCAATCATCGTGCCGGTCCGCCAGGACAAGCGCAGTCTCTTCGTCGTCCCGTGGATTCCCAACGGAGACGGCACCTACCGCTTCACGTACGTCGGCACGACCGACACCGACTTCGCGGGTGGCAGCGACGAGTCGCAGTGCAGCCGCGACGACATCGACTACGTGCTGCGCGCGATGAACGACGCCCTCGCCGAGCCGCTGGACCGCTCCGACGTCACGGCCGTGTGGTCCGGGCTCCGTCCACTGGTGCGCAGCGACGACGCCTCCGGCAAGACCGCCGATCTCTCGCGCCGCCACAAGGTCGCCGTGTCGGAGAGCGGCGTCGTCACGATCTCCGGCGGCAAGCTCACCACCTACCGCAAGATGGCAGAGCACGCCGTGGATGCGGTGGCGGACCGCCTCGGCGTCCGCGCCCGTTCACGCACCCGCCGGCTCCCGCTCGTCGGCGCGGACGGGTTCGACCGGCGCGAGCTCGCCGGCCCCGATGGCCATCTCGCCGGCAGGTTCGGCTCCGAGCGGATCCGGATCGCCGACCTCGTGAGGGAGCGCCCCGACCTCGGGGAGCCGCTCGTGCCGGGCCTGCCCTACCTGCGGGCCGAGGCGGTCTTCGCGGTCCGCGAGGAAATGGCGATGTCGCTCGACGACGTGCTCAGCAGGAGGACGAGGTGCCGCCTCCTCGACCGCCGTGCCAGCGTCGCGGCCGCCCGCAGCGTGGCAGAGCTGCTGGCCGGCGAGCTCGGCTGGCCCCCGGAGCGGATCGACGCCGAGGTGCGCGAGTTCACCGACTCCTGCGCACGGGAGG
>JBIIHV010000164.1:0-4633 GCA_044235415.1 Ilumatobacteraceae bacterium
GATCGACCCCCGCGAGGTGGCCAAGGCGCGCAAGGTCGAGCTGCTGCAGCGGGCCGACGAGGCGGCGAGGGCCGTCGACGGGTCGGTCGTGCAGGTCAGCGCCGGCTACGGAGACTCGGTCCGGCAGATCCTCGTCGCCAACTCCGACGGCGTGCTCGCGGCCGACCGGCAGGTGCGCACCCTGTTCCGCATCAGCGTGGTTGCCAACGGCGACCTGGGCATGCAGACGGGGTACGAGTCCCTCGGCCACACCATCGGCTTCGAGGTGTTCGACGCCGCCGACGTGGCCGAGCTCGCCGAGCTCGCCGCGAGGCAGGCGCTCGTGAAGCTGAAGGCGCGTCCGGCGCCGTCCGGCACGCTTCCCGTCGTCATCCGGCAGGGCACCGGCGGCGTGCTGTTCCACGAGGCGTGCGGCCACGGGCTCGAGGCCGACCTCGTCGCAAAGGGTGCGAGCGTCTACCGCGGCAAGGTCGGCGAGCTCGTCGCATCGCCGCTCGTCACCCTGATCGACGACGGCTCGATGGGCGGCGAGTGGGGTGCGATCGGCATCGACGACGAGGGTCACCCGTCGCAGCGCAACGTCCTGATCCAGGACGGCGTGCTCACCGACTACATGTGGGACTACCTCCGTGCGCGCCGCGAGGGTCGCGCCCAGAGCGGCAACGGCCGCCGCCAGTCGTACGCCGACCTGCCGATGGTGCGCATGACCAACACGTTCGTCACGAACGGCGCGGACGACCCCGACGACATCGTCCGGGCGACCGACCACGGCGTGTACGTCGCCAAGCTCGGCGGCGGCCAGGTCGACACGGCGAGCGGCGACTTCGTCTTCGGCATGGTCGAGGCCTACCTCATCGAGGACGGGAAGATCACCGAGCCGCTGCGCGAGGGCAACCTGATCGGCAACGGTCCGCAGGTGCTGCGCGACATCGACATGCTCGGCAACGACTTCGCGATGGGCAACCCGGGCACCTGCGGCAAGGACGGCCAGGGCGTGCCCGTGGGCGACGGGCAGCCGACCCTCCGCGTCAAGGCGCTGACGGTCGGCGGCACCGCGGCATGACCGTCGGCGTCCCCGAGCTGCAGGCCATCGCCGACCGGGTGGTGGCGCAGGCCGCCGCCGGCGAGCAGGTCGAGGCGTTCGTGACGCGCGGTGGCGAGACCGCGGTGCGCGTGTACGAGGGCGAGGTGGAGCACTTCGTGTCGGCGCAGAGCGAGGGCGTCGGTATCCGCATCATCCGCGACGGCCGCACCGGCTTCGCGCACGCGGCGTCGCTCGACGAGGCCGCGATCGCCGAGGTGCTCGCCGAGGCGCGCGACAACTCGGCCTTCGGCACGCCGGATGAGTGGGCGGGGCTGGCGGCGCCGGACGGCGTGCCCCAGGTGCCGCAGAAGTTCTGGGACGACGAGCTGGCCGCGTACCCGACCGGCGACAAGATTGAGATCGCGAAGGCGCTCGAGCGCCTTGCACTCGCGGCCGACCCGCGCGTGCGCGTCGAGGACTGCAACTACGACGACGACTGGGGCGAGGTTGCAGTGGCGACGACCACCGGCATCCGCGAGAGCGGACGGGGCAACTCGTGCTACGTCTCGGTCAGCACGCTCGCCGACGACGGCGACGAGACCCAGACCGGGTTCGGGTTCGCCGTCGGCGACTCGCCGCGGGAGTTCGACCTGAACAAGGCGGCCCGCGAGGCGGCGGAGCGCGCGACGCGGCTGCTCGGTGCAGTGAAGCCGCCCAGCAAGCGCACGACGGTGGTGCTCGATCCGTTCGTCACTTCCCAGTTCCTCAGTGTCGTGTCGTCGACGCTCAATGGCGAGAGCGTCGCGAAGGGACGCAGCCTCTTCGCGGGCCGACTCGGCGAGGCAGTGGCGAACCCGATCTTCACGCTGGTCGACGACCCGACGGATGCGCGCGCGTACACGGCCACGGACATCGACGGCGAGGGCCTCGCGGCGCGACGCAACGTGCTCATCGACGGCGGGATGCTGCGCATGTTCGTGCATTCGTCCTACAGCGCCCGCCGCATGGGCACGTCGAGCACCGGCAACGCCACCCGGGGCGGGTACGCCTCGTCGCCCGGCGTCGGGTGCCTCGCGCTGCAACTGGTGCCCGGCACGCTGGACCAGGCGGCGCTCATCGCGGGCATCGACGACGGCGTGCTGGTGCAGTCGGTGTCGGGGATGCATTCGGGCGTCAACCCGATCAGCGGCGACTTCTCGACCGGGGCGTCGGGCATGCTCATCCGCAACGGGGTGGTGGCCGAGCCGGTGAGGGAGTTCACGATCGCGAGCACGCTGCAGCGCATGCTGCTCGACGTGGCGGCCATCGGTGGCGACGTCGACTGGCTGCCCATGCGCGCGGCGGGCGTCTCGCTCGTGATCCGCGACGTGACCATGAGCGGGTCGTAGCAGGGAATACCGTGGCGCCGTGCCGCTGCTCCACGCACTCGTGCTCGGCATCGTCCAAGGGCTGACGGAGTTCCTGCCGATCTCGTCCAGCGGGCACCTCCGGCTGGTGCCGTGGCTCTTCGGATGGGAGGAGCCGGTGAGTCCGTCCGTCCGGCTCGCGTTCGACACCTCCCTCCACCTCGGCACGCTCGTAGCGGTGCTCTTCTACCTGCGTCGCGAGGTCGTCCCGTACGTGCGCCACGGCATCGGACTCGTCGTGCGTGCGCGAGGTTGCGACCGCGCGGTGGGCATCCGCGCGTGGCTGCTCGTCGCGTCGGCGATTCCGGCCGGCATCGCGGGAGTGGTCGGCGAGGACTGGATCGGCGAGCGGCTCGGTGCACCGGCTGCGGTCGCCGTGACGCTCATCGTGTTCGGCCTGGTGCTGCTCGTCGCCGACCGTGCATCGGGCTCGCGCACCACCGACGACTTCGGCTGGCGCGACTCGCTCGTGCTCGGACTCGCGCAGGTGCTCGCGCTGAACCCCGGCACCTCGCGGTCGGGCATCACGATCACCGCGGCGCGGCTGCGCGGCATGTCGCGCGACGCGGCGGCCCGCGCGAGCTTCCTCATGAGCATCCCCATCATCGGCGGCGCGGTGACGTTCCAGATGGCGTCGCTGCTGCGCGACGGCGTGCCGGACGGCTTCGCAGGAGCGATGGCCGTCGGCATCGCCGCGGCGGCGGTGTCCGGGTGGGCCGCGATGGCGGGCATGATCCGGCTGCTGCGCACGCGCGCGTTCACGGGGTTCGTCACGTACCGGGTGGTGCTCGGCGCGGGCGTGCTGCTGCTCCTCGCGACGCCCTGGTATTCCTAAACTGCAGGTCGCTGTCCGCTAGCCGCCGCCGGCGAGGGTGGCCTCACCCGCTGCCGCTGCGGTGGCGACTGCCGGTGCCGACTCGGCGGGAACCGCCACCACGACCCCGCCGTCGGCGACGCTGACCACGACCGCACCCGCGGCGAGCACGGCTGAGCCCGCGATGATGTCGACGCGCGCACCGGGTTCGAGCGGCGGGAGTGCGCCCCGACCCGAGATCGCGACGCTGCGCCACCCGTCGGGCAGGTCTGCGCCCTCCGTCGCAAGGTCGACGGCGGTCAGCACCTCGCCGGACGAGACGTGCTGGCGCAGCGCGGCGTCGAATGGAACGGCGGTGAGCGCCCCGGCGGGCACCGCACCGGCGGGCAGCGACCGCAGGACGACGGTCCCGGTGGAGACCCTGTCGCCGGGCGCGAGGGGTGCGACCGCGACGGCGACGCGGACCGTGCGGCCCAGCGCGGCGGAGGCCGATACGAGGTTGGCGAGCAGCGCGGCGGTGGACGCTGCAGCGACGATTCCGAGCGCAACAGATGCGCCCACCTGGCGGCGGGTGCTGCGTCGGAGCGCGCGCAACTGGATGCTCCACTGCGCGGCGATGGACCGGATGATCCATCGGACCGCGACCTCGAGCCGCGACGGTTCGCGCGGATGGTCGTCGAAGGACGTGCGGCGCAGCACGGCCGGCATGTGTGCGCCGGTGGCGCCGGCGCCGCGGCTAGGAGGCGGGTGTCCCGCTCGAGGATGCGCCGCCGGTGGCGGCACCACCGGTGGACGAGCCGCCGCCGGTCGACCCGGACGATCCCGACGACGAGTCGCCGCCGGAGGATGGAGCCGCCGGTGCGGTCGCAGCAGATCCCGAGCCGCCCGACGAGCCCGAAGGGCGGCTGTCGGTCTTATAGAAGCCGCCGCCCTTGAACGTGACGCCGATTGGGGTGAACACCTTCTTCACCTTCATCATCGCGCCCGTCGTGGGGTGCGCGATCTCGGTGTGCGCCTCGTCGGTGAAGGCCTGCTGCACCTCGATGGTCTCGCCCGAGTCGATGAACTTGTACACGTAGGTCGGCATGACGAGGGAATCCTAGGATGGCACCGTGGCGCTGCGCACTGCCGTGATTCCCGCGGCGGGCATGGGGACGCGCTTCCTGCCGGCCACCAAGGCGGTGCCGAAGGAATTGATGCCCATCTTCGACACGCCGGTGCTGCAGCTGGTGATCGACGAAGCCGTCGCGGCCGGGTGCGAGCACGTGGTGGTCGTCTCCAGCAGGGCAAAGACGGCGATCGACGCCTATCTGACGCCATCCGACGATGTCGTGCGGCGGGTGCGGGACAGTGGGCGCGCCGACCTGGCCGACCGGCTCGCCCGCCTCG
>JBIIHV010000011.1:0-14611 GCA_044235415.1 Ilumatobacteraceae bacterium
GCCGGCACGCCGCGTGGCGGCACGGGGTGGCTGAGCAGATAGCCCTGCGCCCCTGAACAGCCCATTGCACGCAGCGCTTCGAGCTGTTCGGCGGTCTCGACGCCCTCGGCCACGGTGTCGAGTTCCAGCGAGTGCGACATCGCGACGATGGTGCGCACGAGTGTCGAGGCGTTGGCATCGTGCGGAAGTCCGCTGACGAACGAACGGTCGATCTTGAGCCGGTGAACCGGAAACCGCCGGAGCAGGGACAGGGAGGAATAGCCGGTGCCGAAGTCGTCGACCGCGACGCGGACACCCGTACGCGCGAGGCGCCGCAACGCCGCGACGGCCGGCTCCGGCTCGGCGAGCATCACGCCCTCGGTGACCTCGATCCACAGCTGCGTCGGTGCGATGCCGGCCCGGTGCAGCGCCTCCTCCACCGAGGGCGCGAAGGCCGGATCGTGGAGCTGCCGCGGCGAAACGTTCACGGAGATCGTCGCCCCCGGCCGGCACGCGCCCCGGTCGATCCACTCGCGGAGGTGGACCAGCGCCTCGAGGAGCGCCCACGAGCCGAGGGGCACGATCGTCCCCGTTTCCTCGGCGATCGGGATGAATTCCGCGGGCGACACGCTGGCGCCGTCCTCGCGCTCCCATCGCATCAACGCCTCGAACCCCGAGACGCCCCCGTCGGCGAGGTCGACGATCGGCTGGTGCACCAGCCGCACCTCCCTCCGCTCGAGCGCACGGTGCAGCGCGGTCTCGATGGCGAGGCGGGCCGATGCGCGTTCGAGCATCGATGCGTCGAAGACCGCGATGCAGTTCCGGCCCGACTGCTTCGCGCGGTACATGGCGGTGTCCGCCTGGCGCAGGAGATCCTCGGCCGACGACGTCCCGTCCGCGGCCGCGACGCCGATCGACGCGGTCACGAACACGTCTCCCTGCCGCACTGCGAGCGGCTCGTGGAAGCACGCCACGACGCGCTCGGCGAGTGCAGTGGCGCCGTCTGTCGGACGCCCTCCCCGGTCGACGACGGCGAACTCGTCGCCGGAAATCCGCCCGACGCTGCACGATGGTGGGAGCACCCGGCGGAGGCGATCGGCGACGGCGACGAGCACGTCATCGCCGGCCTGGTGGCCGAGTGAATCGTTGATGTTCTTGAAGCGGTCGATGTCGATGAACAGCACCGAGGGTGTGCCTGCGGCCTGGGAGCCGCGGATCGCGGCCGTCAACTGCTCCGCGACGAGTGCACGGTTCGGCAATCCGGTCAGCGCATCGGTCCTGGCCTGGCGCTCGAGCTCCCGTTGCATGCGTGCATTGGCGCGGACGGTGAAGCCGACGCGCGCGGTGACGGCCGCCGCGAGGGCGACGACCGAAGCGGTGCGGATCCAGCGGTCGGTGTCGGAGGCGGGATCGGTCAACGAGAGCGCGACGACGGGCACGGCGAGTGCCAGGGTCGTCACCACCAGTCGCCCCGCGAACGGGCGACTCTTCGGCGCCGGACCACGGTCGACGAGCGTCCCCACCGACGGGTGGACGAACGCGGCGGAGGCCGCGAAGAGGGACACGACGTAGCTCGCCGTCGCCCATGTCGGTGCATCGACGATCCGACCGGCGTCCCCCGAGGCCCACAGCACGTCGCCCGACGCCGCACCTGCAATGGCGACGGCAACGAGCCAGACGGCGGGGGAGCGGTCCGTGTCACCGAAGAGGATCGTGGCGAGCGTGAAGAGCACGATCGCACTCACCGAGAGCGTGATGCCGGCTGTCGCGGTGATCCACCATGGATCGTCGGACCGTGCAATCGTCGGCTGCAGGACCCACCACCAGATCAGGAACCACGAGCCGGCGGCGACGATGACCCCGTCGGCGAGGACGCTGACGGGGTCGCTGCCCAGCCTGCGCCAGGAGATGAAGAGGAGTCCCGATGCGAGGACGAGCTGGACCAGCAGGAACATGCCTGCGGGGGCGGCCTGGGCTGCGACCCCATCCCCGACGCTCCGGTCGATGACCTGGCCGAGCACGGACAGGACGACCACGACGAGCAACCCAACCCAGATCCTCCGATCGGGGCGGGCGACGCGCCACGAGACGGAGAGGGCGACGGCGAGCTGGATGGTCGATCCGAGGTAGATCCAGCCGGAGAGGCGGCTGTCGGAGGCCACGACGGTTGCTGCGGCGAGCCCGAATCCCAGCAGGACGAGTCCGAGGGAGGCCCGCGCGCCAACCGACGAGGCCATCTGGGCGACGGTACCCCATCCACCGGTGGCGGGGATGGATGGGGTACCGTCGCGCCGGGCGGAGTGACGTGTGCCGGTGCGCGTACCGGCGAGGAGCCCCCATGTACCTCACCCGCTATTCACCGGTTGACGATCCGTCCTTGCGCGAGCGGCTCTGGCATCTGTATGCGCGTGCCTATGCGCGCATCGCGGAGTCGACCGTCACCCATGAGATGCTCGATCGCCTCGAGTTCGACGACCAGATTGCGGACCGCGCCTGCAGAACGTGGGTCGCATGGGAAGACGGTTCGCCCGTGGCGATGGCGGTGGTGTCGACCGATGTGGCCCGCACCCGGTGGCTGAGCGAGCGGTACTTCAGGGCGCGGTACCCACGCCAGTTCGCGGCGGGGCTGGTGCACTACCTCGTATGGGCGGTCGTCGACCCCGGATTCATGGCCCGTGGCGCCAGCTTGTTCCTCGCGCGGGAGGCAATGGCAGCCGAACAGCGCGAAGGTGCGCTGCTGGTGTTCGACCTGCCCGAGGAGAACCAGCCCCATCCGCGGGGCGGGGGCGCGGAACTCATGCACCGAATGGCCGCCATGGTCGGGGGTGCCGTGCTCGTCCCGCTGACCGTGCAGCGCTACTACGCGCTGGACTTCTCGGCCGAGGCGTCTGCAGATGCGGGTGCCTCGTCGTCGTCCGAGGCCGGAGCAGTTGCCGATGGGGGCATCGCAGTCGGGCAATAGACTCTGGGCGACATGACCACGCGCTGCGCGTCGGCCCGATAGCCACCCGATGACCGTCTCCAGCCCCGGTGCGACCTTCGTCGTGCCGGCGGCGCACCTGATGCCGGTGCTGCTCGGCGAGCGCGACGAGCACCTCCGGGCCGTCGAGGCCGCGTTTGCAGGGTGCGGGATCGTGGTGCGCGGCAACCAGATCGTCGCGACCGGTCCCGGTGCCGCAGCGGTCGTGCGCCTCTTCGAGGAGCTCGCGGCGCTTGCGCAGCGGGGAGAACCGATCACGGGCGACGTCGTCACGCGCTCGATCGCGATGGTCGAGGCGAACGAGCGGCCGAGCGTCGTGCTGACCGAGGAGGTACTGCGGACCTCCGGCGGTCGGACCATCAAGTCAAAGACGAGCGGACAGCGCCGCTACGTCGAGGCCATCCGAGAGAACGTCATCACCTTCTGCATCGGCCCGGCGGGCACCGGCAAGAGCTGGCTCGCGGTCGCGATGGCGGTCCAGGCGCTGAACTCCAAGCGCGTGCAGCGGATCGTGCTGACCCGTCCCGCCGTCGAGGCGGGGGAGCGCCTCGGCTTCCTCCCTGGGGACCTTGCGGCGAAGATCGACCCATACCTCCGCCCCCTCTACGACGCGCTCCACGACATGGTCGGGATGGACGCGGCGCGGGTGCTGCTGGAGCGGCAGATCGTCGAGGTTGCGCCGCTCGCCTTCATGCGCGGCCGGACACTCAACAACAGCTTCATCATCCTCGACGAGGCGCAGAACACGACCCCGGAGCAGATGAAGATGTTCCTCACCCGCATCGGCTTCGGCTCCAAGGCGGTCGTCACCGGGGACACCACGCAGGTGGACGTGGCGGGCGGCCGGAGCGGGCTCGAGGGCATCGAGGCGCTGCTGGCCGGCATCGAACACCTCGCCTTCGTGCACCTCGGACGAGGCGACGTCGTGCGGCACAAGATCGTCGCCGACATCGTCGATGCCTACGAGCGGTCCAGCCGGGGACCCTCCTGATGCGCGATCCCAGGCAGGGGCGCAGTGCGCCGCGACGCGTGGGGGGAGACGGAGCGCCTGACGTGTACTGTGCGGACGAGCAGTCCGACGTGCCGGTCGACGTCGAGCGCTGGCGGATGCTCGCGCTCGACGTCCTCGCAGACGAGGGGGTGCGGGGATGGGCGGAGATGGCCCTGCTGTTCGTGGATGAGGCGACGATGTCCGAGTTGAACGGCCGCTACATGTCGAAGCAGGGTCCGACGGACGTGCTGGCGTTTCCGCTGGACGCAGTGGACAGCGCGCCATCGCCCGGACCCGGTGCACAGTCGAGGTCGCCCGAGCGCCGCCCCGTCGATCCGTCTGACCATCCGCTGCTGATCGGCGACGTGGTGGTGTGCCCGTCCGTGGCGCTGCGCCAGGCGCCGTCGCACGCGGGAACGGGCGACGACGAGATGGCGTTGCTCGTTGTGCACGGGATCCTCCACGTGCTCGGCATGGACCACGACACCCCCGAGACGACGGCCGCCATGCAGCGCCGCGAGCGCGAGCACCTCGAGCGCCGCCACTGGGGAGGCCCGGCTCCCACGGGGTTCCGCCACGTCCCGGAGCCGGCGTGAGCGCCATCGTGTTCACGACCGCGGACGGGTGGATGCTCGCGGCAATCGTGCTCCTGCTCACCGTCCTCGTCTTCCTCGCGCTCGCGGAGATGAGCCTGTCGCAGCTCACCAAGCCCCGTGCGGACGCGATCGCCGAGTCCGGATCGAAGGCCGGAAAGGCCCTCTCGCGGCTCGCCGCCGACCCCGGCGCGTGGGTCAACCCCCTGCTGTTGACGGTGAACGCGTGCCAGACCGTGCAGGCGACCCTCACCGGTCTCCTCGCTGGGCGCCTGTTCGGGCCCGCGGGCGTCGCGGCGGGCGTCCTGCTCAACGTGGTCGTGTTCTTCGTGCTCGCCGAGGCCGTGCCGAAGACGTACGCGGTGCTGTACCCGGTGGAGGGGGCGCTGCTGACGGGACGGCCCGTCTCGGCGCTCGTCCGTTTCTGGCCGCTGCGCGCCGCGTCGGGTCTGCTGATCCGCCTGACCAACGTCATCGTCCGTGGCAAGGGCCTCGAGCGCGGGCCGTTCATCGGCGAGCGCGAGTTCCTCGGCATGGTCGAGGAGGCCGCGAAGGAGAGCGTCATCGAGCACGAGGAGCGCGAGCTCATCGAGTCGGTCATCGAGTTCGGCGACACGACCGTGCGGGAGGTCATGGTGCCGAGGCCCGACATCGTCAGCATCGACGAGGCGATGCGCGTGACGGAGGCCCTCGACGCCGCGGTCGCCGAGGGATTCAGCCGGTTCCCCGTGTCGCGCAGCGACGGCGACACGGGCGACCTCGTGGGGGTCGTCTACGTGAAGGACCTCGTCTCTGCCGAGCGCAGTGGCCGAGGCGGTGAATCCATCGCTTCAATGGTCCGCGACGTGGACGTGGTGCCTGAGAACCAGCCGGTCGCGGAGGTGATGCGCTCGATGCAGACGAGCAAGTCGCACATGGCGCTCGTCGCCGACGAGTACGGCGAGATCAGCGGCCTCGTTACCCTCGAGGACTGCCTCGAGGAGCTCGTCGGCGAGATCGTCGACGAGCACGACGAGGTGGTGCACACCATCCGCGAGGTGGCGCCGGGCGAGTACCTCGTGTCCGGGTCCCTGCCGGTCGACGAGATGAACGAGGCGCACGGCACGGGTCTTCCCGAGGATCGCTACGACACCGTGGGCGGGTTCGTCTTCGGGGCCCTGGGCCGCGTGCCCCGCACCGGCGAGGGCGTGTCGCACGACGGTTGGCGCCTCACGGTGGAGGCGATGGACGGGCGCCGCATCCAGCAGGTGCGCATCGCGCGCGAACTGCAGTAGCCGAGGGTCCGCCGCTCAGGGGCGGAAACCGGCGAGCAGGGCCGGCACGTCCGGCTTGCCGAGCGCAGTGCGGGGAATCGTGGCGAGCATCCGCGCTTCCCGCGGAGCGCAATGGGGAGGCAGCGACTCCTTGACCGTGGCGCGCAGGTCGTCGAGCGTCGGCGGATCGCCGAAAGGGACGACCCAGGCGACGACCCGCTGGCCCCATTCGGGGTCGGCGACACCGCGGACAACGACGTCGGCAACGTCGGGCCGGCGCGAGATTGCCTCCTCCACCCGGACCGGCCAGACCTTCTCGCCGCCCGTCTTGATGAGGTCGTCCGACCGTCCGTCGACGACGAGCCGCCCGTCGACGACGGAGCCGAGGTCGCCCGTCGGGAACCACCCGTCCTCGTCGCGGGGATCGGGGACGTCGCCGAGGTAGCGGCGCATCAGCGAGGGCGTTCGCAGCCAGATCCCGCCATCCCGTACGTCGATCTCCGTGCCGTCGAGCGGTACGCCGTCGTAGACGACGCCACCGAGGGTCTCCGTCAGGCCGTACGTCGCCACGACGTGGCGCGGGCGATCGGATGGCGCTGGGCCGCCGCCGAGGAGGATCGCGCGGAAGAGCGATGCGTCGATGCGTCTGAGCGCTGCCGCGACGAGGGAGGTGCACGTAGCCCCGCTCTGCGCGGCTTCCTCGACCCGCTCGGGGATGAAGCGGTCGTGGAGGTGCAGCCGGCTTCCTGCTGCGAGGGCCCGCACCACGATGGAGAAGCCGCCGACGTGGCAGACCGGGATACAGACGAGCCACTCGTCGTGCGGGCCGGTGCCGAGCCGCGCGTTGGACGCGCGTGCCGCGGCGGCGAGGCCCTCGTGGCCGTGCACCACGAACTTCGGGGTGCCGGACGACCCGCTGGTGGCGACGACGAGTGCATCCCCGTCCTCGCAGCCCCGTCCACCCCGGAGCGCCGCCTCGGATCCGTCCGCCGCGGCGATCGAGGTTGCGCCAATCGTCGTTGCGGTGTGCAAACGGGCCGCCGCGTCGAGACGCACGTCAAGCGGCGCGACGGCGTCGCCGCAGTCCCATGCCGCCCTCGTCCGTGCGACGAGGGCAGGCGACGCCGGCATGTCGAGCGCGATCAACCGTGGCACGCGCCTGCATCGTAGGTTCGCCACACCGAGGTGCGCCGTGCGACACTTGCCGCGTGCCGGTGCGGACGTGGTGGATCGGCGCGCGGCCGCGGACACTGCCCGCAGCGGTCGTGCCCGTTGCGGTCGGGACGGCTGCGGGGGCCCGGTCGGGCGAGGTCGTCTGGTGGCTCGCGGCGCTCTGCCTGCTCGTGAGCCTCGCCCTTCAGGTCGGCGTCAACTTCGCGAACGACTACTCCGACGGGGTGCGCGGAACCGACGAGGGCCGCACCGGTCCGGTGCGTCTCGTGGCGTCGGGGATGGCTCGCCCCTCGCAGGTCCGCGCCGCCGCGGCGCTGTCCTTCGGCGTCGCGGGCGTGGGCGGACTTGCGGCGGCCGCTGCAACGTCGTGGTGGCTGGTTGCCGTCGGAGCCGCGTCCATCGCGGCCGGTGCGCTCTACACGGGCGGGCCGAAGCCCTACGGATACCTGGGTCTCGGTGAGGCCTTCGTGTTCGTGTTCTTCGGGACCGTGGCGACGTGCGGGACTGCGTTCGTCGCCACGGGTTCGGTCGGGGCCGTCGCGGCGGCGTCGTCCGTGCCGGTCGGGCTGCTCTCGGTGGCACTGCTGATGGCGAACAACCTCCGCGACATCCCGGGCGACCAGCTCTCCGGGAAGCGCACACTCGCGGTCCGCATCGGCGACGCTGCGATGCGGCGGGTCCTTGCCGCCACGTTCGTTGCGACGGCCGTCGGGCTCGCGGCGGTGGGCGCGCTGGCGCCGTGGTCGGCGGTGTCGATGCTCGGACTCGTTGCCGCCGTCGATCCCGTAGGCAGGGTGATCCGCGGTGCCGCGGGGCGCGACCTCGTTCCCGTCCTCGAGGGAACGGCCCGAGTGCAGATCCTCGTCGGCGCGCTGCTGGCGGCGGGGCTTTCGATCTAGGCGCGCGCCGCTACTGCGCGGCGATCGCCGCACGGACGGCCGATGCGACTGCTGCAGGCTCCTGGACATGCACGGCGTGCCCCGCGCCGGCGATCACCGTGCTGCTTCCGCGCTGGACCGCGGCGGCGATGCGCACCGCCTCCTCCGCGTAGCGGGGATCGTCCGATCCCGCGATGACCGTGACGGGACGGGCGATCCGTCCGAGACGGTCCCAGAGCGGCTCCTGCACACCTTGGCCGAGGCGCAGCACGCTGCGCGCCAGCGACTCGGGACGGTTCGTGGCCCGCAGCGCCCTGTCGGCGTCGCTCCGGGGGAGCCCCGCGAACATCGGCTGGGCGAGCCACTCCTCGATGAACGGTCCGGTGCCGAGCTCGAGGATGCGAGCCGCGAGGGCGGCGTCCGCCGCCCGGCGCGTCGAGCGGGCAGCGTCGTCGGCGATCCCGGCGGTTCCGCTGACGAGCACCACAGCCGACGCGCAATCCGGCTCGGCGAGGATCGCGTGGAGCGCGATGCGCGCTCCCATGCTGTACCCGACGAGCACGCCGCCCCCGCACGCAGCCGCGAGTTCGGCGCCGGCGCCCGCAAGGTCCACGTCGACGTCCGACGAGCCGCCGTGGAAGGGGGCGTCGACCAGTCGGCACGGGACGCCGATCTCCTCCGCGAGCGGACGCATGCAGGCGCCCACCTGTGTGAAGCCGTGGATGATCGTGACGCGAGGAGCGCCCGATCCGGTGGTCGTGGTCGCGAGCGTCACGCGGAGAGTCGGCGGAGGATCCGCTCGAAGGTACCGACGTCCTGCGCGCCGGGAATGGACCACTGGCCGTCGATCACAAAGGTGGGCACCGCGGTCACGCCGCGGTCCGACGCGTCCTGCAGGGCGGCGTCGAGCCGATCGGTGCCGGCCTCGATGGCTGCTCGCGCGCCCGGGACGCCGGCGCGCCCCGCGATCGCGTCGAGGGTGGCCGGATCGCCGAGGTCGGCCCCGTCCTCGAAGTAGGCACGGAAGAGCAGGTCGGACAGCGCCCACTGGGCGGCGGGCCCCGCACTGTCCAGTGCGTGCTCGAGGAGCACGTGCGCGCGGCGGGTGTTCGCGCGGCGTGCCCGATCGAAGCGGAGCTCGATGCCGTCCGCCCTGGCCACGTCCGTCACGCGGCCGAGGAGCTCCGCCGTGCGGTCGCCGAACCGCCTCGCATACGACTCGAGTACCGGCGACGGAGCGTCCGGCGCGGTGGGGTCCAGCTGGAACGGCCGCATCACGACGTCGGGCGTCGTTCCGCCGTCGGCGACGACCGTCGCAATGGCGTCGGCCAGGCGACGCGTGCCGATGTAGCACCACGGGCAGACGACGTCGGAGAAGACTTCGATCCGCACACCTGCCACGATAGGGCGGTGACCTCGTCCGCCGATGCCGCAGCGACGTTCTGCGCGACGCTGGTCGACGAGTGGATCCGTCTCGGCGTCCGGACCGCGGTGCTCTGTCCCGGGTCGCGCTCCACGCCCCTGGCGCTCGCGCTCGCGTCGCGGACGGAGCTGGGCTTGCACGTGTTCCACGACGAGCGGAGCGGTGCGTTCGCGGCGCTCGGCGCCGCGCTCGCGACGGGGCGGCCCGCCATCCTCGCCTGCACCTCCGGGACCGCCGCCGTCAATTTTCATCCCGCGGTCGTGGAGGCCGACCACGCGCGCGTGCCGATGATCGTGTGCACCGCGGACCGTCCCCCGGAACTGCAGGGGGTGGGCGCACCGCAGACGATCGAGCAGCACGGTCTGTTCGGCGCCTCGGTGCGGTGGGAGCACGATCCCGGCGTGGCCGACGCGTCCGGCTCCGCGCGGTGGCGGGACGTGGCATCCGGCGCGCACGCGGCTTCGGTGGGTCCGGTGCCGGGACCGGTGCACCTGAACCTGCCGTTCCGTGAGCCGTTGATCGGCGTCGCAGGTCCGTTGCCTCCGCCGCGTTCGATCGGGGCCGATGGCCCCGCGGAGGCGCCCGCGTTGGGGGCGGACGACGCGGTTGCGCTGGCGACGGTGGCGGCGCACGGACGCGGCGTGATCCTCGCCGGGTGGGGAGTGGACGACCCCGGCGCGGTCACGTCGCTCGCGCGCCGGCTGGGATGGCCGGTGCTCGCCGACCCGCGCAGCGGGATCTCGTCCGGCGACGGTGCCGTGGTCGTGCACCACGCGGATCCGATGCTCCGCCATGCGCCGACGGCCGCGCGTCTCCGCCCCGACGCGGTGCTGCGGCTCGGTGATCCTCCGTCGTCGAAGGTGGTGAATGCATGGGTGGCCGCGAGCGGGGCGCGGATCCTCGCCGTCTCGCCCAGCGGCAGGGTCGTCGACCCCGACCGTGTCGTGGGCCGCACCGTCACGGCGCTGCCGTCGGTTGCATGCGCATCCATCGCCGGGGGCGCGGTGGACGACGCCTGGCGGCGCGGATGGGCCGCGGCGTCCGGCGCAGCGTCACGCGCGCTCGACGCGGCGCTCGCGGCGACGGTCGGCCTCTCGGAACCGCTCGTTGCGCGCACGGTCGCCGCAGGCTCGCCCGACGGTGCCATCGTCGTGGTGTCGTCGTCCATGCCGGTGCGCGACCTCGAATGGTTCGGTGGTGCGACGGGGGCCGCGCGCATCCTGTCGAACCGCGGGGTGAACGGCATCGACGGCGTGACGTCGACGGCGATCGGCGCGGCGCTCGCCACGGGATCGACCGTGGTGCTGCTCACGGGCGACGTGGCGTTCCTGCACGACTCGTCCGCGCTCGCGGGTCTCGTGGCACGGGAGACCGACCTGCGGATCGTGGTCGTCGACAACGGTGGAGGAGGGATCTTCTCCTTCCTGCCCCAGGCCGCCGTGCTCGAGGGCCCGACGTTCGAGCGGCTGTTCGGGACGCCGCATTTCTCGGACCTCGTGGCGCTCGCACGCGCACACGGCATTCCGTCGGTCGACGCCTCGTCGGCTGATGAACTTCGCGCCGCGCTCGCCACCCGCGGCCCATCGGTCGTGCGGGTCCGCGGCGACCGGGCCGCGAACGTGGCCGAGCACGACCGCCTGCACACCGCGGTCGCGGAGGCGCTCTCCTAGGGGCGGACGATGGCGGCGAGCATCGCCTGGAACTTCGCCTGCGTCTCGGCGAGCTCCGCCTCGGGATCGCTCTCCGCGACGATGCCGCCCCCGGCGAAGAGCCGGGCGGTTCGCCGGTCGCCGGAGAGCTCCGCGCACCGGATCGCCACGGCGAACGTGCCGTTGCCGTGGCGGTCGAACCACCCGACCGCCCCGCCGTACCGCCCCCGTTCCATGCCCTCGACCCGGGCGATGAGATCGAGTGCCGGCTGCCGCGGGTGCCCGCCGAGCGCGGGCGTCGGCGAGAGCAGGTGCACCGCCTCGAGGACGTGGAGCGGCGGATCCGCGAGCCGCCCCTCCATGCGGGTCCCGAGGTGCTGCACGTTGGCGACCCGGACGATGCTCGGCTCCGGTTCCCAGTCGAGGTAGGAGCAGTACGGCAGCAGCGCATCGTGGACGGCGTCGATGACGACGCGGTGCTCGGCCTGGTTCTTCGTGCTGGCGACGAGTGCCGCGGCGAGAGCGTCGTCCGTCGCGGCGTCGCCGGTGCGGGGCGCGGTGCCGGCGAGGGGGTGGCTCGCCACACTGCGGCCGTCCACCGAGACCAGCAGTTCGGGCGACGCTCCGACGAAACCGTCGATGAGGAACCGGTGGCTCGAGCCGAACGACGTGCGGAGCCGCGCGACGAGCGCGGCGGGATCGATGGGCTCCGAGCACCGGACGACGAGGTCGCGCGCGACCACGGCCTTGACCACCTCGCCCCGGCGTGCGGCGTCCCGTACGGCGGTGACGGCGGCGAGGTAGTGCCCGATGGAGATGCCGGGTCCGACCTCGAAGGAACCGGCACCCTGCCGAGGTGCGGGGGCGGGGGAGAAGTCGGGCGCTGCGCCATCGTCGGCGACGAACGTCGCCCATGCAGTGCCGTCGGCGTCGCGGACCACGCTGCGGCGGGGCAGGATGAAATCGTGCGGCGCACCGGCGTCGAACGGCACGCACCCGACGAGGACGGGTCCGCTGCCCGGCCGCTGCACGGCGTCGTCGACCACGAGGGACCCGAGGAACGCCCTCGCCTCGGCGTGCGGCACACGTGCGGCGACGTCCCGTCCGGCGAGGCCGACGCCGTCCTTCACGAACAGGACGCCGTCCGCGCCCGCAAACGCGTCGAGGTCCAGATCCGGCGCCGCGACAGATGCGAGCGGTCGCGTGACCACGCGCATCATCGGGTCGCGACGATCAGTTGCGTCAGCCCTCCCGACAGCGCGCGAAGGTCGACGTCACGGAACCCGGCTCCGGCGAGGAGTTCCTTCAGGCGCTCGGGAGGGGGGAGATATGCGACGCTGCGTGGCAGGTACCGGTACGCGGCCCCGTCCGAGAGCAACGCCCCGATCCACGGCACCACCCGGCCGAAGTAGACGGCGTTGCCGGCACGGATGAGCGGGTTGCGCGGCACCGATACGTCGAGGAAGGCGATGCGTCCTCCGGGCCGCACCACGCGCGCGACCTCGCGGAAGAACCCTTCGAGGTCGGCGAGGTTGCGCAGGGCGAAGCCGCAGGTGACGCCGTCGACCGACGCATCGCGAACGGGCAGCCGCAGGATGTCGGCCTGCACCCGGGGCGCCCCGCTCCGGTCGGCGCGCAGCATGCCGAGCGACAGGTCGAAGGAGAGGGGCACGTGGCCGGCCCGGCGGAGATCGCCACAGAGGTCGCCGGTGCCGCTGGCGAGGTCGGCGACGGTGCTGCCCGTCGGCAGCGCGAGCGAGCGGATCGCCCGGCGCCGCCAGCGCACGTCGAGGCGGAAGGTCATGATGCGGTTGACGAGGTCGTAGCGCGGCGCAATGGCGTCGAACATCTCGCGGACGGCGGCGACCTTCTCGTCGCCGACCGGCAGGTGGTCGGTGTCCCAGCGCCGCGTCGCGGGCGCGGAGCGACGTCGGGGCACGGGTCAAGGCTACGGTGCGGGGCGTGCGAGCTGCCGGGTGGGGCGAACGGTGATCGACTTCACGTTTCCGCCCGAGGTCGACGACGTGCGGCTGCGCGTGAGGCGGTTCATGGACGAGGAGGTGCGCCCCGCGCACGACGCCGTGCCGCACGGCGACCGGCGCGCGCTCGTGGCGGAGATCGTCCGCCTGCGCGGACGCGCCCGCGACCACTGGAACCTGTGGCTCCCGCACATGCCGGCCGAGTGGGGCGGCATGGGGCTGGGGCCGACGGCAATGGCGGCGGTGTCCGCCGAGGCCGGCAAGGTGCCGATCGGCCCGTATGTGCTGAACGCACAGGCCCCCGACGAGGGCAACCAGCACACGCTCCTGCACTGGGGGACCGAGGAGCAGAAGGAGCGCTACCTCCGGCCGTCGTGCGAGGGCCGGGTGCGCTCGTGCTTTGCCATGACGGAGCCCGAGGTTGCCGGCAGCGATCCGACCCTCATCCGGACGAGGGCGGAGCGGGACGGCGACGAGTGGGTCGTCAACGGCCACAAGTGGTTCATCTCGGGGGCCCGGGGAGCGTCGTTCGCGCTGCTCGTCGCGCGCACCGAGGACGATCCGGACGTGCCGCAGGCGGCGAACTCGTGCTTCATCGTCGACCTGCCGAGCGAGGGGTGGGAGGTCGTCCGCGACATCGAGACCATGTCGGGCAGCCACAACCACTGCGAGATCCGCATCACCGACCTCCGCGTCCCCGCGGCGAACATGCTCGGCGGGCGCGGACAGGGCCACTTGCTCGGCCAGTACCGGCTCGGTCCGGCCCGGCTCGCGCACTGCATGCGCTGGATCGGGCAGGCCGAGTCCGCGATGGACATGATGGTGGCCCGGTCGCTGGAGCGCTACTCCCACGGTTCGGTCCTTGCGGAGAAGCAGGGCATCCAGTGGCTGATCGCCGACTCTGCGGTCGAGCTCTACCAGTGCAAGCTGATGGTGCTGCACGCCGCGTACCGCATCGAGCACGGCCTCGACTTCGTCGCCGAGGTGTCGATGGCGAAGCACTTCGTCGCCAACAGCCTGTGGCGCATCGTCGACCGGGCGATCCAGGTGCACGGCGCCCTCGGGTACTCGACCGACACGCCGCTCGCCTCGATGCTCCAGCAGGCGCGGTGGAGCAGGTTCGCCGACGGGGCCGACGAGATCCACCAGATGCGCATCGCGCAGCGGACCATCGCAGCGTTCCGCGACCACGGGACGACGCGCAGCGCGACGGGTAGCCTGCCGCTGTGACCGCCGAGCCGGCGCCGATCTTCGGCGTGTTCGTTCCGCAGGGTTGGAAGCTCGAGTTCGCCGGCGTGCCCGATCCTCGGGAGCAGTGGCGGCTCGCCGTCGACGTCGCCGTGCGCGCGGAGACGCTGGGGTTCGATTCGATCTGGGTCTACGACCACTTCCACAACGTGCCCAAGCCCTCGCACGAGTCGGTGTTCGAGTGCTGGACGACGATGGCGGCCATCAGCCAGCGGACGACGACGATCCGCCTCGGGCAGATGGTCGGGTGCAACCTCTACCGTCCACCCGCGCTGCTCGCGAAGATCACCAGCACACTCGACGTCATCTCCGGTGGCCGACTCGACTGGGGGATCGGAGCGGGCTGGTACGAGAACGAGTGCCGCGGATACGGCTACCCGTTCCCGGTCCCGAAGGAGCGCATCGCGATGCTCCAGGAGGCGGTCGAGATCGTCCTTTCGATGTGGTCCCAGCCGGAGACGACGT
>JBIIHV010000165.1:0-4538 GCA_044235415.1 Ilumatobacteraceae bacterium
CGCAGGGAGCTCGAGGAGCAGGAGCGTCCGGACCGGTCCCGCACGGTGGACGGAGAAGAGGTCGTGGAGGTGCGGCGAGACCGAGCGGAAGCCGAAGAGCGTCGAGGAGACGATCGGGAAGAACGTAATGAGGACGGTGACGAGGAGGCGGGCAGCGTCGTTCGCACCGACGAGCCGGATGATGAGGGGGATGAGCGCAACGATCGGCGTCACCTGGAGCGCGATGAGCCACGGCCAGAGCGAACGCTCGAGCCAACGCCGCCTGGACATCGCGAAGCCGAGCACGATGCCCAGCACCGATGAGATCGCAAGGCCCGCGACGCTCGTGCGGGTGGTGATGCCGACGGCAGTGAGCATCCGTGCCCGAATCTCCGGGCCGAGATCCTCGAAGAGCCGGTGTGGTGGCGGGAGGATGAGCGGCTTGCCGGAGGCTGGGGAGAAATTGTTGTCGAGTCCGTACGCGAGTCCGTACCAGCCGGCGAGCACGATGAGCAGGACGACGAACGGGCCGACGGCTGCGCGGAGGAACCTCATGCGTCCGCCGTCCGGACGAGCGCGCTGACACGTCCACAGATGCGGACGAACTCGGGTGCGTACCGGAGATCGGTGTGCCGGATCCTGCCGAAGGGAACGTCGACGATCTCTGTGAAGCGGCCCGGCCGTGGCGACATGACCGCGACCCTGTCCGACACGAACACCGCTTCAGCGATGGAATGGGTCACGAAGATCGCGGAGAATCCCCGCGAATCGCGGAGGCGCAGGAAGAGGTCGTTCAGCCGTTCGCGCAGCATCTCGTCGACCGCTGCGAACGGCTCGTCGAACAGGACAAGCTCCGGTCGGTCGACGAGTGCACGTGCGACCGCCGCCCGCATCTGCATCCCTCCCGACAACTGCCGTGGGAGCTTGTCGTGCGCGTCGCCGAGTCCGACGTCGTGCAGCGCGGCATCCACGGAGGCGTCGTCGCGCACCCCGCGCAGATCCAACGGGAGCGCGACATTCCGGCGGACCGTGCGCCAGGGCAGGAGCGTCGGTTGCTGGAAGACGACGCCGATGCGCGCCGCGGGGGCGTCGATGCGCCCCGTCGTCGGACTCGCCAAGCCCGCAACGATGCGCAACAGAGTCGACTTCCCGCACCCACTGGGGCCCACCACCGCCACGACCTCCCCGGCGGCGAGATCCAGGCTCGCACCGTCGAGCGCCCGGGTGCCGTCGTCGTAGACGTGGCCGATCTCGCGGATGCTCAGCCGTGCCACGAACCCCTCGTCCGGAGCACGTCAAGGAGCACCGATGGCCGGTCGGTCATGATCCCGTCGACGCCGAGGTCGAGCAGGCGGTGCATTTCGGCGGGGTCGTCGATTGTCCATGCGTGCACGTGCAGTCCCGCGCGCTGGGCAGACTCGATAAACCGTCGGTCGAGGATGGTGAATGGGCCCTGCCGGACGGGCACCTGTGCGGCATGGGCTGCGTTCCTGCCCGTCCGTCCAAACCAGCTTCCGGCCCGCAGCGCGGCGATCTCCCGTGGTCCGCACGAGGTGCACACGCGAGCCCCGAACTCGAGCCTGATCGACGCGAGCCGCCGGTCGCTGAATGACCCGATGCACGTCCGATCGAGCGCATCGCCGGACCGGAGCCGCGCGATGAGCGGCCCGACTGCGGCGTCCGACTTGCAGTCGATGTTCACCATCGCGTCCGGCCACGTGCCCAGCACGTCGTCGAGCGTGGGTATCGGCTCGGTACCCGCGACCCTGACGTCGCGGAGGTCGGCGAAGTCGAGGTCCTCGATCTTCGCCTCGACCCCGCACGTCCTGCGCAGATCCGGGTCATGGAACGCCATCAGCACCCCGTCCCGCGTGGCGTGGACGTCGGTCTCCAGGTAGCGGTAGCCCATCTCGACGGCGCGGGCGAACGCGGCGAGCGTGTTCTCGGGCGCGTCGCTTGCCCCTCCGCGGTGGGCGAAGGCGACCGGCTGCGGACCCTCGAGAAACGGGTGTCTCGCCACGGGGGCGCCGTTCAGATGTTCCGGCCCGCTGCGGCCCAGTATTCGTCCTTCAGCAGGCGCTTGTAGAGCTTTCCCGTGGGGTGCCGGGGAAGCTCCTCGCGGAAGTCGATGCTTCGGGGGCACTTGACGTCTGCGAGGTGGTCGCGACAGTGGGCGATCAGCTCCGACTCGAGGGCCCGTGCGCCTTCGGGGTCGGTCGGCATCGAGGCCGGTTGCACGACCGCCTTGACGGTCTCGCCGAACTCGTCGTCGGGGACGCCGAAGACGGCGACGTCCTCGACCTTCGGGTGCGTGACGAGGATGTTCTCCGCCTCCTGCGGGTAGACGTTCACCCCGCCGGTGATGATCATGAAGGCCTTGCGGTCGGTGAGGTAGAGGAACTTTTCCTCGTCGAGGTACCCGATGTCGCCGAGCGTCGTCCAGCCGCGCCCCTTCGGATCGCGCGACGCAGCCGTCTTGGCGGCGTCGTTGTGGTAGGTGAACTCCGACGGGGACTCGAAGTAGACCGTACCCGTCTCGTTCGGCCCGAGCTCCTCGCCGTCGTCGTCGAGGATGTGCACGATGCCGCTCAACGCCGTGCCGACCGTCCCGGGGTGCGCGAGCCACTGATCGCTGTTGCAGTAGACGAAGCCGTTCCCCTCGCTGCCCGCGTAGTACTCGTGGATGATCGGACCGAACCAGGAGATCATGTCGTGCTTGACGCTCACGGGGCACGGCGCGGCGGCGTGGAAGACGCAGCGGAGCGAGTCGGTCCGGTATCTGGTGCGGACCACTGGATCGAGCTTGAGCATCCGCACGAACATGGTCGGCACCGTCTGGACGTGCGAAACCGAATGGCGATCGACGAGGGCAAGGAAGTCCTCGGCATCGAAGTTCGGCATGACGACCGAGGTCCCGCCGATCCGGTGGACGGTCATGTTCCAACGGAGCGGAGCCGCATGGTACAGCGGGGCCGGCGAGAGATAGACCGTCGACTCATCCATGCCCATGAGGAACTGGGCGAGCATGGTCAGCGTCTGCGGCGATCCGAGCGGATTCGAGGGGCGGCCGAGGCTCACGCCCTTCGGACGTCCCGTCGTTCCGCTCGAGTACAGCATGTCCGCCCCGTCGATCCGGTCGGGCAATGGCTCGGTACGGGCCGATGCGACGGCGTCCTCGTACGGTTCGTACCCCTGGATCGTGCCATCGAGCATGAGCCGAAGTCCGACCCCGGGGGTCGTGGCGAGCAGCTCGGCGGCCTGGTCCGCCTTGTATGCGCTCGTGATGAGCGCCTTCGCGCCGCAGTCGTTGACGATGTAGGACAGTTCGTCGGAGGTGAGCCTGCTCGAGCACGCGGTATAGACGAGGCCCGCATAGTGGCAACCCCACACGATCTCGAAGAACCGCGGATGGTTCTCGAGGCACAGTGCAACGTGGTCGCCCACCGCGAGACCCGCCGAACGCAGGAGGTTGCTCACGCGGTTCGCCGCCCGGTCCAGTTCGGCATACGTGTACGAGCCTGAACCGTCGCTCATGACGACGGCGAGCCGGTCGGGGTGTGTGGCGGCGATGTGGCCCGGATACATGACCGGAACGGTAGTGCGCTCCGCGGGAGCGGGGCGGCGCAGGCTCGGTATCGTCTCGCACATCGACCCGATCGAACGCTTCCGCTCCCTGGTGGCCGAGGATGCCGGAATCGTCCCGCTGAACGACGCCATTGCTGCGGCACTCGGCCGGGAGCCGTCGGGCGCCGCGCGGGTTCTGGATGCCGCGGGCCGTTGCACGGCTGGCGATGCATCGGAACTCGCGGCCTTCGTGTGGGACGACCTCGGTCTTCGGGGCGACGAAGAGACGTACGACTCGCTGGAGAATTCGTTCGTGGGTGAGGCGCTGGTGAGGAGGCGGGGCATCCCCATCACAATCGCTGCGGTTGCCCTCGGCGTCGCCAGCATCGTGGGCATCGAGCTCGACGGGATCGGCATGCCCGGGCACTTTCTCGTCCGTGAACGCGGTGGCTCCGGCCGGTACTTCGACCTGTTCCACGGACCCCGACCCCTCGATGTGGACCAGTGCAGGCAGTTGTGCGGTGCCGTGACGGGCAGCAGCAGGTGGTCCGCCGATTTCCTCGACCCCGTCGGTGCGAATGCAATGGCGATGCGAATGCTGACCAACCTGAAGTCGATCTACCGGAGATCCGGGAACGATCGTTCCCTGCGGACGGTGATGCTGCTGCGACGGACGTACCTCGGCGACGGCGAGCGCGAGGAGTTTGCCCGGCTGATGCGCCCGACGAACTGATCGATCAGCGGCGAGGGTACGACCCGAGCCGACGGAGTACGTCGCTTGCACTCACCGTGCGGTCGTCGAAGGCCCGTGCCTCGCGGGCTCCGCCCAGCATGGCGCGGGCAGCCGACTCGATCGAGTCCTGGAGCCTGCGGATCGCGCGCGGGGGAGGGAAGTACTCGTCCTCCGTGGTGATGCGGATCTCGGTCACCCCGTCGCGCGGATCGAGCCGCTTGATGACGGACTCCACGATGTCCTCGGGTGCGGACGCCCCTGC
>JBIIHV010000166.1:0-4525 GCA_044235415.1 Ilumatobacteraceae bacterium
ATGGACGCTCCGAGCATCAAGGTCAGCGGGCTCGCGTTCGAGTATCCCGACGGGAATGCCGCCCTCAGGGGCGTCGACCTCGAGATCGGGAAGGGTGAGCGGGTCGCGCTCCTCGGACCGAACGGCGCCGGCAAGACCACGCTGGTGCTGCACCTCAACGGCATCCTCCATCCGGTCGCGGGGACGGTCGCCGTCGCGGGGCGCACCATCGATTCGCGCGACCGCGACGGACTCCGTGCGGTCCGGGCGGCGGTGGGCATCGTCTTCCAGGACCCCGACGACCAGCTCTTCATGCCGACGGTGGGCGACGACGTGGCGTTCGGACCGGCCAACCACGGGCTCGCCGGCGGTGAACTCTCCGCCCGCGTCGACGAGGCCCTCGATCTCGTCGGCATGCGGCCGTTCCGCGACCGCGCTCCCCACCACCTCTCGTTCGGGCAGCGGCGCCGCGTCGCAGTGGCGACGGTGCTCGCGATGCGCCCCGAGATCCTCGTGCTCGACGAGCCGTCGTCGAACCTCGATCCGGCCAGCAGGCGGGAGCTCGCCGCCATCCTGCGCTCGCTCGACACGACCCTCCTGATGGTCACCCACGACCTTCCCTACGCGGTGCAGCTCTGCGAGCGCAGCGTCGTGCTGTCTGATGGCCGGATCGTCGCCGATGGGCCGACCGTCGAGCTGCTGGCCGACGCGGATCTGCTCGCACGCAACCGCCTCGAGCTCCCCGAGGGCTACTCGCTGCCGCCGCGCGGCGCCTAACGGCCCTTCGTCAGGCCGGGAATTCGGCGGGAAGCGACGTGATCGTGTCGGCGATTGCGCGCGCCATTGCGACTGCGCCCTCGCCGTAGAGGTGCACCTGGTCGGGGCCCCACCACGTGCGCTGGCCGCGGCTCAGGTCGTTCCAGTCCACGATGACGAGTCGGGGCAGTTCGGGTTGCAACCGGCGCAGGGTCTCATTGAAGGCCGTGCTCTTGTCGCGCACGTTGCCGGCCTCGCGGTAGTTCACCCACACCAGCCATACGCCCTGCGCAACTGCCTCCTCGTGGAACCGGCGGACGGCCTGCGCGAAGCGCCCGTCGTTGTAGTCGTTGTAGCCCGTGGCGACGACGACTGCGCGGGAGAACTTGCCGCGCTCCTGGCGCAGGATCCGCAGCGCACTGGACTTCGACCTGCCGGTGCAGCCCTCGGTGACGAGCCGTTGGCAGGAGACCGCCCTGAGGATGAACGGGTGGCGGTTCTCGAGGAGGCGGAGCCCCTCGTTGCTCCAGCCCAGTGTCGCGAGCACCGAGTCGCCGAGCAGGAGCGCCTCCTTGGCGGGTGCGGCGGTCGCGGTGCCGCCCACGAGGAGCGAGCACCATGCGACGAGCGCCGCGACGATCCGCACCCGCCGGAGGCTACCGGCGGATCAGAGGTCGTCGGGATCGAACCACGTCGGCAGCAGCACCTTGTTCACCCCGTGGACGACGCCGTTGGTGGCGCCGAGGTCGGCAAGGACGACCCTGGAGTCGTCCACGAGGATGCCGCCACGGAGCTGGACGCGAACCACCGAGCCGTCGAGGACCGTGAGGTCGCCGGCCGTCAACGTCCGCGCCGTGATGCGGGCCTGGACGAGGTGGTGCCGGAGGACGGCCTGCAGGACGGCCCGGTTCTCGGGGAGCAGCAGCTTGTCGAGCACCGGCCGACCGAGCGCATGGAATGCGGAGTTGGTCGGCGCGAACACGGTCCACGGTCCCGGTCCCCTGAGCTGGGCCGACATGTCGGCGAGCCCGAGGGCGGCGACGAAGATCGAGAATCCCCGCACGCCGATCAGCAGCGCACCGACGTCGCCGGGCGCGACGATGCGCCGCCATACGCTGCGCCCGCCTTCGGGGGAGCAGATGAAGCGGGCGTTGTTCGCGCGAACCGAGGCACCCGGGACGTCGCACTTGCTCCCGCCGATCGGCGACGCGGAGGCGCCCGACGCGGGCTGGAGGAGCGACGCCGCGAGGACGGCCGCGCACAGCGCGGGACGCGCCCTCACTTCGCGCTCCGCACGTCGATGCGACGGACGCCCGGCCGCTCCCCGTCGAGTGGAACCGTCACCTCGAGGATGCCGTCCTCGTAGGTTGCCGTCACCGTGTCGGGGTTGGCCGCGGCCGGGAGGCTGATGGTCCTCGAGAACGACCCATAGGCGAACTCGCTTCGGCGCCGCGCACGGCCGCCCGAGTGCTGCTCGGCACGGCGCTGGATCGAGATCGACAGGACGGAGTCGCGGAGCGTCACCTCGACGTCCCGTTGTGGGTCGATCCCCGGTGCCTCCGCTCGGATCGTCCAGCGCCCATCCTCCTCGTACTCCTCGACGCGGATTCCGGCGTCGATCTCCCCGTCGCGGACGAGGTCGTTCCAGTAGGGCCACCTCGCGTTCAGCCAAGACGGCCATGCGGGTTCGGTCGGTGATGCGTGCAGCAACGGCACGTGTGCTCCTTTCGTCGGTGGCGCGGACGGTACGGAGCCGGGCGCGACGGCGTGTGCGACGTCCGTCGCGCCCTGCCACGACGAAGGTCACTTCGTCCTAGGGTGTCGTCGTGCACCTTCGCGACATGGAGAGCACGGATCTCGACGCGGTGCTGCGCATCAACGCCGACAACGTGCCGGCGGTGGGGGCGGCGGACCGGGGGCTGATGGGTTCGCTGCTTGAGATGTCCAGCACGGCGCTGGTGGCCGTCGACGACGGCCGCTGCGCGGGCTTCTGCATCGTGCTCCCCGAGAACACGGGGTACGCCAGCCCCAACTACCGCTACTTCGCGGAGCTGCTGCCTGCGTTCCGCTACGTGGACCGCATCGCCGTCGATTCGACGGCGCGCGGGCGGGGCATCGGTGCGGCCCTCCATGCGGAGATCGCGGTGCGCCATCCGACGCACGCGATCGCGCTCGAGGTGAACGTCGTCCCTCCGAACGAGGGGTCGATGCGCTTCCACCTCCGGCAGGGGTTCGTCGAGGTCGACCGGTTGGAGACTCGCCCGGGCAACACCGTGAGCCTGATGCTCCGCCGGCCCGACGGATACCCTGCACCACGATGAGTCAGGGCAACGTCGCCGTGGTCACGGGTGCCGCGCAGGGCATCGGTCGTGCGACCGCCGCCGAGCTGGACCGCCGCGGGTGGTCCCTGGTGCTGCTCGACCTCCAGCACGTCGATGCGACCGGCTACCGCGACGCGCTGGCGGTCGCCGGCGACATCACCGAGCCGTCGTTCCTGACGGAGGCCCATGGGGCGACACTGTCCCGTTTCGGCGGGGTGACGGCGCTCGTGAACAACGCTGGCCGCTCGATGATCGCTCCAGCGACGGAGACGACCGCAGATGCGCTGCGCGCCGTCCTCGAGGTCAACCTCGTTGCGCCGTTCACGTTGTCGACGCTGTTTGGTGCCTCGATGCTCCAGCAGGGTGGGGGATCGATCGTCAACGTGGCGTCCGTAGCGGGGATACAGGGAGTCGCCGAACGCTCGGCGTACAACGCGAGCAAGCACGGCATCATCGGGTTGACCAGGACCCTGGCGGTGGAGTGGGGTGCGAAGGGCGTGCGGGTCAATGCAGTTGCGCCGGGCTGGGTGAAGACCGAGATGGACCATGCCGACCAGGCCGGTGGTTCCTACAACGACCGTGACATCGTCGAGCACGTGCCGATGGGCCGGTTCGCCCGTCCAGGGGACGTGGCGTCCGCCATCGCGTGGCTGTGCGACGGACATCAGTCCGGCTTCGTGAACGGCGTGGTGCTGCCCGTCGACGGCGGCTGGACCGCTGACGGGTCGTGGCAGTCGCTGCGGCTCCGACAGCGTTGACGGTCCGTTCGTCACCCCGACCTCGGCGCGGGACGGACCTGCGCGGGCGTAGGTTGTGGGCGGAGGTGCGGTGATGGCGAAGGTGTCTCGAATCGTGGTGGGGACCGATGGGTCGGCGGCGTCGATGGCGGCGGTGGCGTGGGCGGCGGGCGAGGCGGCCGTGCACGGCGCGTCGCTGGAGGTCGTGCACGCGTGGTCGATCCCCGCCATCGGCGATCCGGTGTCAATGATGCCGATCCAGTTGCCGCTCGACGTGATGGAGCGGGAGGCGCAGGCGGTGTGCGACGCTGCCGTGGCCGCCGCGGGCGCGGCGGGAGCGTCGGCCGTATCCGGCGCCGTGCACCGCGGCTCTGCTGCGGAGCACCTCGTCGCGGCCTCGAAGTCGGCGGATCTCGTGGTGGTGGGCAGCAGGGGACACGGAGGATTCGTCGGCCTCCTCCTCGGCTCGGTGGCGCAGCAGGTGGCGTCGCACTCGGCGTGTCCGGTGGTCGTCGTCCCCTCGCGCTGATCCTCAGCCGCCGGCTGCGCGGCGCACCGGTTCGAGGTCGGGGTGCGCCGCGATCGTCGCGATCGCGGCCGGCACGGCGCGTGGCGGCACGGGGTGGCTGAGCAGATAGCCCTGCGCCCCTGAACAGCCCATTGCACGCAGCGCTTCGAGCTGTTCGGCGGTCTCGACGCCCTCGGCCACGGTGTCGAGTTCCAGCGAGTGCG
>JBIIHV010000012.1:0-14273 GCA_044235415.1 Ilumatobacteraceae bacterium
CGTCGTCGATGGTCGGGTCGTCGAGCGTCACGTTTCCCCGGAGGGTCTGCTGGAAGAGAAACGGCTCCTGCTGGACGAGTGCGGCCCGTCCGCCTGCCACGGCGATGCGGCCCGAGTCCGTGGCGACCAGGCCCGCGATCGTCGCGAGCAGCGTCGTCTTGCCCGATCCCGTCGGGCCGACCACCGCGACGGTCGTACCGCGCCGGATCGCGACGGATGCGCCGTGGAGCGCGGGGCGGTCTGCACCGGGATGGGTCACGGTGACGCCGTCCACCACCACGGCGAATCCCGGAGGGGGCTCGGCGATCGACCCGGCGGGGTCGGGCCTGATCGGGTCGTCCACGACCTCCGCGACCCGCGTCCAGCCCCCGAGGGAGTGGGGAAGCTCGCTGAAGACGTAGCCGATGATGCGCAGTGGAAAGAGCAACAGGGTGAAGAGGTAGATGAACGATGACAGCTCTCCGACCGTCAGTGCACCGTCGCGGACGCGGACCGCGCCGAGCAGGATGATGCCCACGTTGATGATCGCCGGAGCCGCGTCGAGGATGCCCTCGAACGTCGCACGACCCCGGACGGCGCGGATGCGGGCGTCGCGGAGACGGGATGCGATGGTCGCGAGACGTGCAGTCTCGCGCTCCTCCGCGCCGAACGCCTTCACCACGGCGACGCCGTCGAAGCTCTCGAGGACGGCCTCAGAGAGCCGGCCGAGCTCGTCCTGCGCGCGCGCGTAGTGACGGTCGATGCGCCGCTGGTAGCCCACGTTCACGACGAGGAGCAGGGGGATCACTGCGGCTGCCGCGGCGCCGAGCGGCCGATCGACCACGACGAGCCACGCGCCCGTGAGCACCAGCAGCAGCAGGACGGAGGTGCCGAACGGCATGGGGCCCATCACGATCACGGCGGTGTCGCTGTCCGCGCCCGCGCGCGCGACGAGGTCCCCCGACATCCGCTCGCGGCGCCACGCCGGCGGCTGGGTGAGGATGCGTCCGATCACGCGCTGTGCGAGCGTTTCGGCGGTGCGCCACTGTGCGAGTCCGGCGAACGATCGCCGCCCGACGACCGCGACGGCGCGGACGAGGCCGATGCCGATGATGAGGGTGCACCCAACGGCGAGCCGGGGGCGGCCGCCGGCCTCGAACGCCGGCAGGATCACCTCGTCGACGACGAACGAGACCGCCACGCTCGACGCAATCGTGCCCGCCGAATAGACGGCTGCCGAGCCCGTGGCGACCCAGAATGGCAACGGGTGCACGGAGACGAGCGCCCGAAAGAGCGCGAGCGACCGTACGAGGCGCGTGCCGCCCTCGGGGGCCGTCACCCTACGGTCGGACGGGGAACGCGGCCGAGGTCCACTCGGTGACGACGGCGCCGGTCGGACCGAGAGCGGTCACCGTGATCGTCCACGAACCCGTCTTCAGCGGCCCGAACTGGGTTCGCTGCACGGACGGACCGGCGACGAGCGGCACCGGCTTCGTGAGGAACGACCCGCCAATGCGCGTCGCCTTGACCGTGTACGACGCCACGGTCGGATTCGCCACCGTTCCGGAGCTGGCGATCGCCACCGCGATGAGCTTCGACCGGGTGATCAGGCCGATCGAGCACGCGAGCGCCTTGCTGGAGAACTGCGACTGTGCAGCGTCGATCCGCTGCCGCGGTGCACGTCCGGGAAAGGTGATCCCCGGGCAGACCGCAGCCGGCACGGTGGTCGTGGTGACGCCGGGCACCGTCGTCGTGGCCGCACTCGTTCCCGGACCCGCTCCGGTGGTGAAGAGCCACGACGTCTCCGACTCGATGCTGAAGGTCCCGCCACACGCAACCGCACACTGGAACGCGTTCGAATCGATCGTCACGTAGTACGACGTGTTCGGCTGGAGCGGCTTGATCGTGATCCGCACCCAGCGGGCTGCCTCGCTTGCGGGGCGGTTTGACGTCCCGTCCGGGAGCTTGTCGCCCATGTTGACCTTGGGGAAGTCGGTGGTGAGCCACTTCGACGACTGGTCGACGTTGATTTCGTCGTGCTTGACGGGGTTGCTGGCCTTGATCTGGGTGCCGGTGGTCGCGGGGGTGACGGCGATGGGGACGCGCCAGACCGTGAGGTTCCCGTTCTCGGCCTTCATGATCTCGTCGAACTTGATCAGCAGTTGGGTGTCGGTGGGGACCCCCGTCGCCCGGGTGGCGGGGAAGAGCTCGTTGGCCTTCGCGGCGGCGCCGGCGGGAGCGGCCGGGGCCCACAAGGCGGTTGCTGCCATGGACGCTGCCGCCACGCGGCAGAGGGTGCGGAACCACGGACGCAGGGGTGCGGACATGTCCGAAACCTTAGTGGAGGTGGAGCGACCGCTCCGGTCGGTGACATGTCACGCGTGTGCCACGATCTTCTCCGTGTCTCGTCCCGTCGTTCTGGTCCCCGGTCGACTCTCGGACCGTGCGACGGGTGTGAGAGGTACGGCTATCGGGTCCGGTCGCCGGGCGCATGAGGCGGTCGTCAGGGCTGGCGGACAGCCGCTCGTCCTCCCGCCGCTCCCGGCCTCCCTCGACGGTCTCCCGGGGCTGATCGGGCGGGTCGATGCCGTGATGCTGCTCGGCGGTGGCGACGTCGACCCGTCGTCGTACGGCGAGCCTTCGCGAACGGACGCGCTTGCGGGGATCGTCGCGGAGCACGACGAGGTGGAGTTGGCGGTGGCCCGACTCGCGGTCGCGCGCGATCTCCCGGTGCTCGCGATCTGCCGGGGCTGCCAGGTCCTGAATGTGGCGCTCGGGGGATCGCTCCACCAGGACCTGGGCTTGCGGGAGGGAACGGATCCCGCGTCCCACCGGGATGCGTACCATCCGATCGTCCTCGAGGAGGGCTCGGTCGTCGCGTCGGCGATGGGCACGACCGCGTTCGGGTCCGGACACTCGTGGCACCATCAAGCGATCGACCGGCCCGGGGACGGCCTGGTGGTCGTCGGGCGGGCGCACGACGGCGTGGTCGAGGCAGTGGAGCGTGCCGGCGCGAGGTGGTCGATCGGTCTCCAATGGCACCCCGAGGACGACGCCGACCGGGCGCCCGAGCAGCAGCGGATCTTCGACGCGTTCGTCGCGGCGGCGCAAGGCTGAGCCGGATCGATCAACCGGCCGCGACCCGCCGGATGCGCACCGAGAGGCAGGTGACGCAACCCTCGAGCTTCTCGAACTCTCCGATGTCGACGGCGATCGGTTCGTAGCCGAGCGAAGCGAGGAGTTCGATGCTGCGGGGGGCCGCTGCCGAGACGATCAGCCGTCGCTCGTCGACCACGACGACGTGCGCCCCCTGTTCCTCCGGCATCGAGCGGTACGCCGGAAACACGCGTGGATCCTCGACGACCGGATCCCAGCCGATGACGGTGCCGTCGGGCAGCGCGGTGACCGCGGACTTCAGGTGGAGCGCCCTCGTGACCGGCACGACGACGACGGTGCTGCCGAGCGGTCCGACGTGCGCGGCCAGCTGCTCGATCCCCGATCGGTTCGTTCGCGTGCCGAGGCCCACGTAGACGGTGCCGCCCACCTTGAGCACGTCGCCGCCATCGAGTCGCCCCGGCGGCGCGATGCGGACGGTCCGCAGCCCGAGGTTCCGTACCACGGGTTCGACCTCCTCGGTCTCGGGGACGCGCGCATCGTTGCCGGGATGCGTGACGACTGCGAGGTCACCGTGGACGACCACGGTGTCCTCCACGAAGACGCTGTCGGGGCAGTCGTCGTGCGCGGGCACCTCGACCACTCGCCACCCGACCGAGCGGAGCACGTCGACGTAGCCGTCCCACTGCGACAGCGCGCGGCCCACGTCCACGGGCACGCGCTCGACGTGGGTCACGAGTCCCTCCGCGAGCCGGGGGCTCGGCCGCCTGACGAGCGCGACGGTCACGGCCGCGAGGGTACCGGCGGGGCGTGGCCCCAGTGCAGACGGGCGGAAAGGGCATGACCGGTACTCTTCCGGCGGTGGAAAGCGACTTCGACGAGGACGTTCCTCTGTGCGCTGTGTGTGGGGGCGACATGTGTCCGGGTTGCCGGTCGGGTCTCGGTCGTGCGCGCGCGGGACTGTTGGGACTGTCGATCCTCGCGCTCGGGCTGGCCGTCGGCCGATTTGTCCACGTCCCAATCTCCGGAGCCGATGCAGGCAGCTCGCCGAACAGCATCGATCGGGAACCGGCAGTCACGGTTCCGGCTCCGGCGACCGAGCCGTCGTCGGAAGGTCGGTCCGGCGCGGCGTCGACCTTCCGGAGATCGACGAGATGAAGGCGAACTTGCGGTGCTGTTCGACGTCGCGGGCACGCCGACCTGGGGACTCCTGTTCCCAGACGGCGAGGTTCGCTCGGTCCACGGCTTTGAGGAAGCGCATGTCATGTCGGCGGAATTGCGGGCACTTGCCAGGTCTGCCCCACTGGCAGCCCTCGATACATGGTCCGAGTCCGACGTTCGGGCTGCTTTTGAGGTGGAGTTTGGGGGTGCGCCGCCGCCACTCGGTTGGACTGGCTCGGTGAGTGGCTGCGATCCGGGCTCGACAAGCAGGGCACACCAGGAGGCCACTCTCTCCCGAGTGAACTGGTACCGGGCTATGGCGGGTGTCGTGCCTCGAGTCGCGTTGAACGATGAGTTCAGTTCGTACGCACAGGCGGCGGCGCTGACGATGTATGCGAGTGGACGGCTCGACCACGAGCCCGACGGCGGGTTCGCCTGCATGACCGAGTGGAGCTTTGAAGGTGCCAGCAGGTCGAACCTGCACCTCGGCGTCCATGGGCCCGGGGCGATCGACGGATACATGGAGGACGAAGGTGCGGACAACGGATCGGTGGGGCACCGTCGTTGGATCCTCCTGCCGGAACTTGCCGAGATCGGCACCGGTGACACGAAGGGCTCGAACGCGCTGCTCGTCATCAGCGACCGGGAGAACCTTCGGGCCGGTACGAGGGAGCACGACATGGTGATGTGGCCACCACCCGGCTACGTCCCGCGGGCGACGATCTACAGGCGCTGGTCGGTGTCGGCGCGGACCGGGTTTGAGCGCGGCGTCCACGTCCGCGTGCGCTCGGTGTCGCACACCGTCGTGGACGAGGTCGTCTGGCCCGAGGATTCCATTGGCTGGCCGGCGATCGTCTTTGACGTCCCCCGCTCGGTGCTCCGTGACGGCGCCATCGACGTGGAGGTGCGGGAACGAGTCGACGGTGGGCTCGGGAACCTCATCGTCCGGTCCAAGGGTGCCGTGCGGATCGACCCCGAGCGGCGCAACCACTGGGGCAACGTGCCCGCAGGCTGCACCGATGCCCCGCAGAGCCCGCTGTTGAGCGGGTGACGAGTGTCGCGAATCCTGGAGCGGGTGACGGGAATCGAACCCGCATAGCCAGCTTGGAAGGCTGGAACTCTAGCCATTGAGCTACACCCGCGAACTCGGGTGAAGTCTACCGGTGCGCCGCGCACGGACGGGTTCCGTGGCCCGTGCGGCGCGCAACTATCGTGTCGCGCAACGACGGACGCGCGGAGGCGGACCATGAACAGCGAGCAGCTCGAGCGGATGCGCAGCGGGAAGGGCTTCATCGCGGCCCTCGACCAGAGCGGCGGCAGCACGCCGAAGGCACTGAAGCTCTACGGAGTGCCGGAGTCGGCGTGGACCGATGAGGCAGGCATGTTCGACCTCATCCACCAGATGCGCACGCGGATGGTGAAGAGCCCCGCGTTCGGCGGCGAGCGCGTGCTCGGGGCGATCCTGTTCGAGGGCACGATGGACCGCGAGATCGACGGCGTCGGCAGCGCCGAGTACCTCTGGTCCCGCAAGCAAGTGGTGCCGTTCCTGAAGGTCGACAAGGGCCTCGCCGATGAGGCCGACGGCGTCCAGGTGATGAAGCCGATGCCGGGTCTGGACGCGCTCCTCGACCGGGGGCTGGCGAAGGGCATCTTCGGCACCAAGATGCGTTCGGTCATCAAGCTGGCGAACCCCCAGGGAATCGACCTGGTAGTCGACCAGCAGTTCGAGGTCGGACGTCAGATCCTCGCGAAGGGGCTCGTGCCGATCATCGAGCCCGAGGTCGACATCCACAGCCCCGAGAAGTCGCGCGCGGAGGACCTGCTCAAGGCGGCGATCCTGCGCCAGCTCGGCTCGCAGCCGGCATCCGCCCCGGTGATGCTGAAGCTCACGCTCCCCGACACCGACGGCTTCTACGCCGAGCTGGTGTCGCACCCGTCGGTCCTGCGCGTCGTGGCGCTGTCGGGCGGCTATTCGCGCGACGAGGCGAACGCGAGGCTGTCGCGCAACCGGGGCATGATCGCCAGCTTCAGCCGGGCGCTGACCGAGGGGCTCTCGGCGGGGCAGTCGGACGCCGAGTTCGACGCCGCGCTCGACGCGGCGATCGCCGGCATCTACGCCGCGTCGCTCACCTGACCACCTCGTTCACGAGCGGCTGACCAGCCGCCCACCGGCGGAGGTTGTCGAGGAAGAGCGCGTGCGTGCGCTCCTCGGCGCGCCTCGACTCGCCCGAGCTGTGCGACGTGACGATCACGTTGTCCATCGCCCACAGCGGGCTCTCCGTGGGCAGCGGCTCCACCGCGAAGACGTCGAGCCCGGCTCCGCCGAGGTGCCCCGATTGCAGCGCAGCGACCAGCGCCGGCTCGTCGACGAGGTCGCCGCGTCCGACGTTGACGAATCTCGCCCCGCGCCGCATCGCGGCGAACTCGGCGGCACCGAAGAGCCCGCGGGTGCCGTCGACCAGCGGCAGTGCGCACACCACCCACTCGGCGCGGCCAAGCACCCCGTGCAGGTCGGCGAAGGAACGGGTGGTCCACGGCTCGCCGTCCGCGCCCGGGCGGCGACGCACCACCTCGACCCGCATCCCGAGTGCCATCCCCAGTCGGGCGACCTCGGTGCCGATCGGACCCATCCCGACGACTGCGAGTCCGGCGCCGTCGAGTTCGTCGATCTCCCGTGTGTTCCACCGGTGGGCGTCCTGGTCGCGCATGAATCCGCGCAGGTCGCGGCTGAGCGCCAGCATGTACATCACCACGGTCTGGGCGATCGGGGACGCGCTCGTGCCTGATGCCGTCGTCAGTCGGACGCCGTTGTCGAGGAGCCTCGTGAACACCTCGTTGTCCACGCCCGCCGAGAACGACTGCACCCAGCTGAGGCGTTGCACCGACGCGCGCAGCAGGCTGCGCGCCATCCCGGCGACCGCACTTGGCCAGGTGTCGCCGCTGAAGTAGCCGATGGTGACCTCGGCGAGGGCCTCCGCCGGCAGCGGGTCGGGCCCTCCGTATGTGACGGCCCGGATGCCCGGGAGGGCGCCTTCAGCCCTCTCGCGGATCTCGTCCCACGCCCGTTCTCCCACGAGCAGGACCGGCGCGCCGTCCGGCACCGGCTCCATCGACGGATCAGCCGCGGGGATGGTGGCAGGCGACGAACTGGCCGGGCGACACTTCGCGCAGTTCGGGTTCCTCGGCCGCGCACCGGTCGCTCGCGGCGGGGCAGCGCGTGCGGAAGCGGCAGCCACTCGGCGGGTTCATCGGCGACGGCGGCTCGCCGCGCAGGGGGGTGCGTCCGGTCCGCCGGGTGGGGTCGGGGATCGGCACCGAGCCGATGAGGGCGGAGGTGTAGTGGTGCGCGGGGCGCGAGTAGATCGCCTCGGGGTCGCCGACCTCGCAGATCTTCCCGAGGTACATGACCATGATCCGCGTGCTCACTGCGCGCACGACCGCGAGGTCGTGGCTGATGAACACCATCGTGAGTCCGTAGCGCTCCTTCATGTCCTGGAGCAGGTTGAGGATCTGCGCCTGGATGCTGACGTCGAGCGCGCTCACCGGCTCGTCGCAGATCAGCACGGCCGGCTCGAGCGCCACGCTGCGCGCGATCGAGATGCGCTGGCACTGGCCGCCGGAGAACTCGTACGAGCGCCGGTCGAGCACCAGGTCGGGCTCGAGTCCGACGGCGTCCAGCAGTTCGCGCACCTTTGCCTCGCGTCCGGCTTCGTCGCCGCGGTTCCACACCCACAGCGGCTCGGCCACGAGGTTGCGGACGGTCATGCGCGGATCGAGCGAGGAGATCGGGTCCTGGAAGACCATCTGGATGGAGGTCCGTGCTGCCCGGAGGGCCTCTCCCGACAGGGTTGTGAGGTCGGTGCCGTTGAGGACGACGCTGCCCGAGTCCGGCGGGGGCAGCTGCAGGATCGCCTTGCCGAGCGAGGTCTTGCCGCAACCCGACTCACCCACGATCGCCAGCGTCTCGCCGCGCATGATGTCGAACGACACGCCCGACACCGCCTGGACGGTGCCGCCGGGCACCTTGAAGCTGACGGTGATGTCGGCCGCCTTCAGCACGGCGCCATCGCCGCGGAGGTGGGCGGTGCCGGTGCCAGCCATCAGGACCTCCTCGCCGGGGCTGCGAGCGGGAACCAGCAGCGGTAGAGATGCCCGTTTCCGGCGTCGACGAGCGGCGGGTGGTCCTCGTGGCACTTGGTCTGGGCGTACGCGCAACGGGGTGCGAACCCGCAACCAGCGGGTCGGTTGGTCGGGTCGGGCAGGCGACCCTCGATGACCGGCAGGCGTCCGGCGGGGCGCGCCTCGACGGTGGGGATGGACTTCAGCAGCGCCTCCGTGTACGGCATCTTCATGTTCGCGAAGAGCTCGGTGGTCGGCGCCTGCTCGACGATCTCACCCGCGTACATCACGGCGACGAAATCGGTGTTGTTCGCCACCACGCCGAGGTCGTGCGTGACGAGCACCATCGCCATGCCGAGGTTCGCCCGCAACCCGGCGAGCAGCTCGAGGATCTGGGCCTGCACCGTGACGTCCAGCGCGGTCGTCGGTTCGTCGGCGAACAGCAACTTGGGCTTGCAGGCGATGGCAATGGCGATCATCACCCGCTGCCGCATGCCGCCCGACAGCTGGTACGGGAACTTGCGCATTGCCGCCGCCGGGTCGGGGATGCCGACCATCGCGAGCAGTTCCGCGGCGCGGACGGCGGCGTCCTTGCGGCTCATCCCGAGCCGGATGCGGAGACCCTCAGCCACCTGCACGCCCACCCGGCGAACGGGGTTGAGCGCGGTCATCGGGTCCTGGAAGATCATCGCGATCCCCGTGCCGAAGTGCTGGCGGACCTGGTCGCGGGGGATGCCGACGAGCTCGGCGCCGTCGAAGGTGACGCTGCCCGAGCGGTCGACGTTGCTGCCCGACAGCAGACCCATCGCGGCGCGCGACAGGACGGTCTTTCCCGATCCCGACTCGCCCACGATGCCGACGCTCGCGCCCTCGGGAATGTCGAGCGTCACGCCCCGGACGGCCTCGAGCACGCCGCGCGGCGTGCCGAAGCGCACCACCAGGTCGCGGATGGACATCACGGCACTCACAGTCGGCCCTCCCGTCGGTCGAGGCGCGAGCGCAGGTGGTCGCCGAGCTGGTTCGCCGCAATAACCGTCAGGGCGAGCACCGTCACCGGGACGTACATCGAGTGGGGGACGAAGGTGAACTCGCCGGCGACGCGGGAGATCATCGCGCCCCACGACACGCCATCCACGACGCCGACGCCGAGCAACGACAGCGCGCCCTCCGCGACGATGACCACGCCGACGGCGAGGAAGCCGACCGAGTAGATCGCGGGCAGCACGTTGGGGACGATGTGGCGGAGGATGATGTGCCGGTCGCGCATGCCCATGCTGCGGGCGGCAACGACGAACTCGCGGTTGATCCACGTGAGCGTGGCGCCGCGGGCGATGCGTCCGAGTACCGGCACGACGATGAATGTCAGGGCGATCATGATGACGACCACGCGTCGGGACGGAGAGATGACCACCGAGGGGTCGGAGCTGGTGGCGAGGATCGCCACCAGGGCGAGTCCGAGCACGAGGTTCGGGATCGACAGGACGATGTTGAAGAAGAGGTTGACGATGTTGTCGAGGCGTCCCCGCCGGTACGCGGAGACGATGCCGATGGCGGCCCCCAGCGCGCCACCGACGACCACCGAGACGAATGCGATCAGGAGCGACGTCCGTGCGCCGTGGACCACGTTCGAGAGCAGGTCGTAGCCGTTGGAGTCGGTGCCCAGGATGTGGCCCTGCGAGAAGAGTCCGACGGCCGAGGCCTCGAAGTCGGCCTCGCGGGGGTCGGGGAGCGGAAGCAGGGGACCGGCGATCGCGAGCAGCACCATCAGCGACATCCACCCTGCGCAGATGCGGGTGAACAGGTCCATTCCACCGAGCCACCTACGCATTGCGGCGCTCCCTGGTGCGGGGGTCGACGAAGCCCACGATGACGTCGGCGATCGTGTTGAAGATGATGAATCCGACCGCGATCAGTGCGACGTACGACTGCAGGGCGAAGAACTGGCGGGAGAAGATCGCGATTCCGATCTCCTGGCCGATGCCGGGGATCGTGAAGACCTGTTCGATCACGATGGTGCCGCCGATGAGTGCGCCCATGTTGAGTGCGAAGCTGGTGAACAGCGTCACCGAACTGGGCCTCAGCACGTGGGAGAACAGGATCCTGCGGGTGCCGAGACCCTTCGAGACCGCCATGGTCACGTAGTCCTCGCGCAGCGTCGCGATGACGTCGGTGCGCAGGAGCCGGGTGTACGTGGCAATCAGGGGGATCGACAGGGCTGCAACGGGGAGCACCATCGACCGGATGTGCTCGACGAGGTCCTCCGACGGCGAGACGTAGCCGAGCGGGGGAAACCATGCGAGCGTCACCCCGAAGAACGACGCCATGAGCAGTCCGAAGACGAAGTTGGGGATCGACGACGCGGCGAACAACCCGTAGCTCAGGGCCTGGTCGCTGCGGCGACCGACGCGGAGTGCGGTGAAGATGCCGAGCGGGATGGCGACGACGAGCGAGACGGCCTGCGAGTAGAAGACGAGTTGCAGCGACACGGGGAGCGCATCGGCGAGGCGATCCGACACCGGTTCCGAGAGCGCCCCGCCCTGGACGTACCACCCGAGGTCGCCGCGGACGAAGTCCCACAGCCACAGCAGGTAGTAGGTGATCGGATCGCGGTCGAGCCGAAGTTCGCGTGCGAACGCCGCGCGGTCGGCTTCGCTGACGCCGACGACGTAGAGATCCTCGAGGCCCACCGGCAGCAGGCGGAGGAGGAGGGAGAGAAGGAAAGTTGCTCCCACCACGACGAGCGCAGCCTGCAGCAGGCGGCGGAGCGCGGACACGACCGTCGACCTCAGCATCCCCGCCGCCCCCGTTTCACGACTGCTGCCCCACCCGCTTGCGCGGAACGCACGTCAGCATAAACGACACGGGGCCCGGGTGGACAATCCACCCGGGCCCCGTGCGCCAGTCCGGCGCCTTCGCGGCGCTGAACCGATGTGTGACTAGCTCTCGATGTAGACGCCCGTCCAGTTCGGACCCGCGTTCGTCATCGCTCGGCCCTGGCCGCCCGATGCGAGGATGAACTTGTCGTAGCCCGCGAGCTTCTTGTTGAAGCCGAACAGGTACTGGGTCGTCGGCACCGGCAGGACGCTTGCGTTCTCCTGCAGGTACTTGGTGAGGGCCTTCAGGTTCGCCCTGCGGGTGCCGGTCGTGTCGAACTGTGCCTTCCACACCAGGGCATCCTGCGCCGGGTCACTGAACCGCGACGGGTTGATGGCCACGCCGAAGCCGAGGAAGACCGGCGCGCTCGCCGCTCCGACGACTGCGGCAATGTTGATGCCGGGGGCACGGAAGGTGTTCGACTGGACGAACGGCAGCACGAAGTACGAGCCGGTTCCCTCGAAGAGGGTCGTCGGGTACATCTGGTACGGGTTCGGCGGGTTGCCCGGGGTCGGGAACGCCTTGGCCGTGATGGTCGCCGTGTCCTCCGTCGCGATCGTGACGGTGATGCCCGCCTTCTTCATGATCTGCGCGATGACCTTCGAGTTGGCCTGCGAGTCGGCGCTGGTGTCCGTCGGCAGTGAGAACGCGAGGTCCTGGCCGGTCTCGGCCTTGTACTTGGCGGCGTGCTCCTTCGCCTTCGCGAGGTTGTAGGTGATGAACCCGGCCTCGTTGTACATGATGTTGCGCTTGCCGACGATCGACGTGGGCTTCGTACCGACGCACTTGCCCTTGAAGCAGTTGCGCTGGTTGTAGAAGGTGTCCATGTCGAACGCGTACGCAACCGCGAGGCGGGCGTTCTTGTTGTTGAACGGCGCGATCGCGTGGTTGAGCACGCTCATGGCGTAGTAGTCGTCGGGGCTGGCAATCGTCGTGACGTTCTTGTTCGCCTGGACGTTCACGATCTGCTTGACCTCGCCGGCCGACGTGAAGCCCGCCGCGTCGAGCGTGCCCGACTTGAGGCCGTTCGCGCGCTGGGCGGCCTGGTTGACGTACTTGAACGTGATGCTGTTCAGGTACGGCAGCTGCACGCCGTTCTTGTCCTTGCGCCAGTAGTTCGGGTTGCGGACGACCTTCACCTCCGTCGGCGACACCGACTGGAACATGAACGGGCCGGTGCCCTTGCCGCTGGTCGCGCAGACCTGGGCGTTGCCCATGGTCGAGAGCGAGCGCATGAAGAAGCGACCCGAGGCGTACAACGTCTCGTCGAAGTCGCTCTGGCCGTTCCACAGCTCGATGGTCACAGCCGTGGCCGAGGCCGGACGGACATCCTTGATGTTGGCGACGAGCGGAATGCCCGAGCCCAGGGTGTGCCGGCCGAGTGCCGCGGCGGTAAGGCCGCGGATCGCCTGCAGGTTGGTGACGACGGCCCTAACGTCCATCGGGGTGCCGTCGTGGAAGGTGACTCCGGAGCGGAGACCGATGGTCCACGTCTTGAAGTCGGCACTCGGGGTGATCGACTCCGCGAGGTACGGCACGATCTTGCCGTCCGAGCGCTGCTCGACGAGGCCCTCGTACACGGTGCGCATCACGCCGAGCGCCGAGTTGGCGGCTTGGGGCGAATAGCAGGTCGACAGCAACTGGTTGAAGATGCCGACCGTGATGTCACCGCCCTGCTTCGGGGCGCTGACCTTGGCTGCGCTCGTCGTCGGGCTGGCCATGGCGGTCATCGCCACTGCCAGGCCGATGCCGACGCCCAAGGCGCGCAGGCGTCGACGCGTTGTCTGCTGTGTCATTGGTGGAATTCCCCCTGTCCGGACGCCCCAGTGGCTTCCGCGACAAGCGTCAGCCTATGGGCGGGTGAACGGAGGGGCAAGAGCGGATGACGAACACGTAGCGCCGTCGACGCGGAAGTGACCGTCCAGTCAGGCGGTGGCGGCGCGACTCGCGGAGCCCAATTGGTCGACCGGGAGGTGGCAGCGGATCGCGTGCCCCGGCCCGATCTCGCGCAGCGGCGGCTCGCTCGACGTGCACAGGTCCTCGACACCGCTGCCGATGCGGCGCGGACAGCGGGGGTGGAGGACGCAGCCCGAGGGAGGAGCAGCCGGACTCGGCACCTCTCCGCCGAGCCGCACGCGCACGCGGGTCTCGCCGTCGACGTCCGGGATGCTGGACACGAGGGCCTCGGTGTAGGGGTGGTGCGGGCCGTCGAACACGTCCTGCGCGGGACCGATCTCCATGATCCGGCCGAGGTACATCACCGCGATGCGGTCCGAGAGGTACCGCACCACGCCGAGGTCGTGCGAGATGAAGATGTAGCTGACGTTCTCGCGGGCCTGCAGGTCGGCCAGCAGGTTGAGGATGTTGGCCTGGACGCTGACGTCGAGGGCGCTGGTCGGCTCGTCGCACACCACGACGCGCGGGCTGCCCGCGAATGCACGGGCGATCGCGACGCGTTGCTTGAGCCCGCCCGAGAGCTGGCCCGGCCGCGCACTGTGCAGCACCGGATCGACGCTCATGGAGTCGAGCAGCGACTGGGCACGCTCCTCCGATTCCTGCGGGGTCGCGCCGGCGAGCTTCTGCACGGCCCGCGCCACGATCCGCGTCACGGAGTGGCGGCGGTTGAGGGCGGAGTCGGGGTTCTGGAAGACGATCTGGATCGACGCCACCTCGTGCGGGGTCCGGTCGTTGATCGTGTTCCCGAGCGCCTTGCCGTCGATGGCCAGGATGCTGCCGTCGTCCGGCGGATGGATGCCGAGGAGCGTCTTGGCGAGCGTGGTCTTGCCCGAGCCGGACTCGCCGACGAGCCCCAGCGTCTCGCCGTGCCGCAGCGACAGGGTGACGTCGGTGAGCACGCAGCACCCGCCGTCGCCCTGCGCGAAGGTCTTCGAGAGGTGCGCGACCGTGACGAGGTCGCGGCCGCGCTCGGCGCGGTGCTCGTCGCTGGCCGTAACCGGCTCGCTGGCGACGACGCGCGGCATCGATGCGGCCTCGGCGTGGTACGGGCAGCGGGTGGTGTGGCCGTC
>JBIIHV010000167.1:0-4511 GCA_044235415.1 Ilumatobacteraceae bacterium
CGAGGATTGGTGATCCGTCGCGTCGCGGCAGCTCCAACTGGCCGCTCGCGACGAGGTCGGCAACCGCCGAGGCGCCCGCCCCCGCGGCCGGCACGAGGGCCGCGACAGGCCGACCCGAGACGGTGACGAGGACACGATCGCCACCGCCCGCTGCACGGAGCAGCGCGGCCAGTCCCGACCGCAGTTCGCGAACGCCGACGACCCGGGTGGCCACGTGGACAGCCTAGATGTGTCCACGCGTGTACACCACGTGTGTGGACGGGTGGATCCGCGGGCTGGCAGAGTGTCGGCATGAACTTCGCCTTCACCGACGAGCAGGAAGAACTTCGCAAGACCGTCCGTGCGTTCCTCGACGCCAAGTCGTCCGAGTCCGCCGTGCGCGAGCAGATGGAGACCGAGCGTGGCTTCGACCCTGCGGTGTGGTCGCAGATGGGCGAGCAGATGGGCCTCCAGGGCCTCGCGATCCCCGAGCAGTACGGCGGGTCGGGCTTCGGCTTCGTCGAGCTCGGCGTGGTGCTCGAGGAGATGGGCCGCGCGTTGCTCTGCGCGCCGTACTTCTCGACGGCGGTGCTCGCCGCCGGGGCGCTGCTGCACAGCGGCGACGAGGAGGCGAAGACCGCGCATCTTCCCGGTATCGCGGCCGGCTCGACGATCGCCACGGTGGCGATGACCGAGCCGTCGGGCAAGTGGGACGAGGCGTCGGTGACGATGCCCGCCACCGGTTCGGGGCGCGACTTCGCGTTGACCGGGACGAAGACGTTCGTCATCGACGGCCACGTCGCCGACCTGATCCTCGTTGCGGCGCGCACGTCGAAGGGCGTGTCGCTGTTTGCCGTCGACAAGGGTGCGAAGGGCATGTCGCGCACGGCGCTGCCGACCATGGACCAGACGCGCAAGCAGGCGCGCATCGACTTCGACGGCACGCCCGCCACGCTCGTCGGGCAGGAGGGCAAGGGCTGGGAGATCCTCGGCACGGTGCTCGACCTCGCGGCGGTGGCGCTGGCGGCCGAGCAGGTCGGCGGTGCGCAGAAGGTGCTGGAGATGGCCGTCGAGTACGCAAAGGTGCGCGTGCAGTTCGGCCGTCCCATCGGCTCGTTCCAGGCGATCAAGCACAAGTGCGCCGACATGCTGCTCGAGGTCGAGTCGGCGAAGTCGGCGGCGTACTACGGCATGTGGTGCGCGGCGGAGATGAACCAGGAGCTGCCGTCCGTCGCGTCGCTCGCCAAGGCGTACTGCTCCGAGGCGTACTTCCATGCCGCCGCCGAGAACATCCAGATCCACGGCGGAATCGGATTCACCTGGGAGCACCCGGCGCACCTCTACTTCAAGCGCGCGAAGTCCAGCGAGCTGATGTTCGGCGACCCGACCTACCACCGCGAGCTGCTGGCACGCCGCATCGGCATCTAGTCCGGCTCCGCCGATGGATCCGGTCACGCTCGCGTTCGTGGCGGTCTCCACCGTGGCGACGTTCGCAATTGCGGCGATCGCAGTGGGTCGCGAGGCGCGGCGTCTGGACGCGGTGGCTCCGCGCGCCGTCTACGACCCCGACGAGGCGGCGTCGTTCGTCGCCGACCGTCTGCCGCCGTCGACCCAGGCCCGCCTCACGCCGGCCGAGCTCGACAGCCTGCTGCGGCTCCACCTGCGCTGGATGCACGACCACGGGCTGCAGCCGCGCGACGTCATCGACCGTCGGCAGGACATCGTCGACCGCGTCGTCGCGGCAGAGGAGGTGCTGGTGGCGCACCTGCTGGGCGGCGCCACGGCCGCGGGAGTTGAGGTGCTTGACGACGTCGACGTGCTGCACGCTGTGCGCGCGCACCTCGCCTACTTCGAGGCGATCGGTGCCGTCGGTCCCAGCGCCTCGGACATGGCGTCCTGACCGAACCGGTCGGGCTTCCACGTCGAGACATACCGCTCCAGCCGCGGGTTGAAGTACGGATCGTCGTCCAGCCGGTCGCGCCAGCGGGCGCCGAGCAGCTCCATCTCGAATGGCTGGAGCGACGGGTTACGAGTGCGCGACTCGAAGTGGTGCACCTGCGCGTGCGGCGTCCACACGACGCGGTGGCCGAGGTGCTGCAGCTTGAGGCAGAAGTCGACGTCGTTGTAGTTGAGGGGGAGCGCCGGGCAGAGTCCGCCGGCCTCGAGGAACGCCGTGCGACGCACCATGGCAAACGCCGCGATGACGCCCGACACCTCGCGCTGCACGCGCAGGAGGTTCTGGGCGCCGACGTGTGCCGGGTCGCACGTCCGGTAGAGGTCGTAGGGGATCGGGTTCAAGAGGTGGCCCGCGCTCTGGATGAGGCCGTCCTCGTAGAGCAGCATCGGACCCGCCGCAGCGACACCCGGGTCCTCGAGGATGCCGGCGAGCACGTCGAGCGCGTCGGGCGAGACCATCTCGGTGTCGTCGTTGAGCAGCAGGAGCAGCTCGCCATCCGACTCGAGGACGCCGAGGTTGACCTTTTCGGCGAAGTTGAAGGGCTGCCCCCACTCCACCTCGACGAGCCGGCGGCCCGCCGCGGCACGGATGGCGTCGCGCGCCTCGCGCGGCGTGTCGTGGTCGAACACCGCGACGATCCGCAGGTACGGCGCATCGTCTGCCGTCGGGAGCGATGCGATCGCGTGCGCGCCGAGGACGACCTCGCGCCCGCGCACCTGTCCGACCGTGCCACGGGTCGGCATGATCGCGCTGATCGTCGGCCGCCGGCGGAGGCGTCGCGCCACGCGCACCGCAGCGACTACCTGGTCGGCGGTGCACTCCGCGTCGATGCCCGTCCGGGTGCAGTGCGCCTCGACGGCGCCGACCGACGCCGGTGGCGCGGTGTCGGTGTCGTGGTGGTGGCTGAGGAACTCGGGGATCCGCGCGAGGCTGCCGGCGGCTTCGGCGAGCCGTAGCGCACGGTCGTGCGGGTGCAGACGCGCGAGCGTCGCGGCCCCGCCCGCGGCCGACGCCACGCGGCCCTCGACGGCGACGAGGTCACCGACGTAGCAGTGCGACCGCAGCCGCTCAGGCGACCACTGCGGCCTGCGCACCTCGACCGGCGCGGCGAGTCGGCCCTCGGCCCGGTGGGTGGAGTCTCCGTACGCGCCGCGGTGCGGCGATCCGGGCTGGAGCGCCGCGACGATCGTGGCGATCGCGGCGGGATCGAGCGCGGTACCCGAGTCCATGAAGATGACGATTGCGTCGTCGTCGATCGGCATGTCGTCGCGCGCGACCACGATGGCGCTGCGGCGCAGGTTGCGCGCCCGGGTGACGCGCTCGTGCCCGACCTCCGAGCCGGCGACGATCCAGTGCGTCGGGCGCACCGTGGAGGCCAGTACCGACCGGGCGGTGCGTCGCAGCGCCTCGACCGTGCCGGCCGGTGTGGCGAGGACGACCTGGCGGTTCACGATGCGGCGCGCTTTGCGAGGTTGCGCAGTGGTGCGGGGAGGTGGCGGTAGGCGAAGCGGACCGGCCGCAGCAACGGCCCGTGCACCCAGTCGAGCCTCGTGCTGTGCTGTTCGCCGGGCCGGAACGAGTCCTCCCACCGGTAGCCGGATGCACCGCCCCGTTCGCCGTACGTGCGCAGCACGCGCGCCTCTGCGGCGCGACCGATCTCGGCGTCCCGCTCGTGCAGCGCCCGAAGCTCGGCGTCCCGCGGCATCAGATCATCACGTTCAGCGAGCCGACGATGCGTGCGGCGAGGTCGGTGTCTCCCGTCGCCATCCACGGTGCGCCGTCCGGGCCGCAGCGGCCTGTTGCGAGCGCGACGAAGTCGCCGCTCTGCATCGTCACCGTCGCATCGGGTGCCGCGACGTCGGCGAACCCGCCGCGCCCACCCGTGACCGCCACCGTCCACCTGCGCGCGACGGGACCGTCGAGCACGATCGCGGCGCTGCGCCCCTCGCCGGCTGCGGCGCGCTTGCCGACCACCATGGGCAGCGAGCCGGCGAGCCGGTCGATCGTCAGGTCCGCGGCGGGTCCAGTCTCGTGGCCCGGGATGCCGACGGCTCGGCGGATGTCCTGTTCGTGCACCCACGCATCGAGGACGCGGATGGCCGTGAAGTCCGCGTTCGTCCCGGGGCCGGTGGGGGTGGCCGTCGGCGCGTCGAACCATGCGTCGTCGGCGGCGACGAGCCGTCCCCGCTGGATCGCGGAGACCTCCCGCCACTCGTCCAGCACCTCGGGGCCGGGGCGCCCGCGGCGCGCGTCGACTTCGTGCTCGTTCATCTCGCCGAGCGGGTTGCGCACGTGCCCCGCGGCCCCGGCACGGTGCGTGGTCGCGGGCCGGCCGATCATCATCGCCTCGATGCCGATGAGGTGCGACACCACGTCCTTGACGCTCCAGCCTGGGCACTCGGTCGGCGCAGCCCACTGTCCCCCGTCGAGCCCAGCGCAGAGCCCCTCTATCGAGTCCCACGCGTCGAAGAGGGCGGCCACCACCGGCCGCGGCGATGCACGTCCCGTCACGGGGGCGACGCTACTTCGCTAGATTCTCGGCCATGGCGCGCCACTCCAGGTTCGAGCACTTCCG